>NZ_JBQFTP010000007.1:0-248455 GCF_056538705.1 Ruegeria sp. BF12
TCGGCAGACTCAAGGACTGGAGACGCGTCGCAACCCGCTATGACCGCTGTCCCAAAGTACTCCTTTCTGCCATCGCGCTCGCAGCAACCGTCATCTATTGGTTATGAATCCTGACCCTAGCGTTCTGACGGCCCCTGTTTTCAAACAGAAATCCATATTTTCGCGTTGCATCACACCTTGCCACGCCCTCGGCTTGTCCCGGATCAAGCGCTCCAGATTGAAAAACTCCAACGCACGGCGAGAAGACTGGCGGCCTGCGGTAGATTAATTGCGGCGAAATCCAGCGCGCCATCCTGCAAACTGAGCCAATAATGTCTGGTGGGTTTGTCGAAGCGAGATTGGATATATGCAATCAGTTGGTTGCGCGTCGTCAGTAGGTCAATCCAGGCCGACGGCTGACTTAGTCATCCCCTCAAACTCACACACATAAGGTTGATCGAGGGCAATCAGACTGGGATTCAGTAATTCGTGGGCCGGACGTGCCGAACAGGCAGTGTAGATCAGGAAAGTCCAGAACAGATCATCCGTCAGTCCTTCATGTTCGTAGAGAAGCTTTACGTCATCAAGATCTCGTGGATGCTGGTGATCCACGGCTGCGTGGAGTTAACCGCCAAACAAATCTTCGAATGAGACGATCTGCATTTCTGCATAGCCAAACGCGTCCGCTACAGCGTCTGAGCTCGCCCGGGTTTCGGGGTCAGGAACAACGCCGCGCGTGACTGACGAGGTCTCAATTTTGGCTTCTGCACCCTCCAGACGCACAAGCGCGCGGGTGGCACCGCCCCACTCTGGTTCAGGGCGTCCATTGTCTCCTCCCAGAGCCCCGCCAGTGTCCAACACCGGAACTGCAGGTAAACGCTCGGCCACTTCCCGAACTCCCCGGGCAGGTCGCGCCTTGGGGCACCCGTCCGCGCAATCCAGAAAATCCCATCAAGAACAAAGCGGTGTTTGGAAGGATTGCGCCCGTTCGGGGCGCGGACCGCTAGGATGAACCGCTCACAAAACGCCCATTCCTCGTCCGACACCAGGTCTCGTGCCAAGTTGGTCTCCATCGCAGTTGCCAGCTTGAATCACGCTCACCGCGCCATCTGAATCCCTATTGTCAACACGCCCTAACGTGCCCTTTTCATTTCCCGACAAGCTTCAACGAGTTCTAGTCCGACTTTAACAGCCGATTGAGTGCAAGTAGTACTACAGCCACTGTAGATCCCGCAAAATACGAAACTATGCAGATAAATAAGTTCGCGCCGAGAAATACGGCAATCACCGATGCGGCAATGCCAGCAGATAATCCAAAAAGGCCGTACGCCGCCACCATACTTGCTCCATTTCACCTCTAGATTGTCTCGCCTAGGGTCATTACAGCTATGTGTATTACAGAATGCCGACTTGGCGAACGCCAACATCTTTAGTGGCAACCGATCAGCGTAATCTTGCCAACAGATATTCGGTGCTAATGATGCAATGTCTTTTGTGCGTGTAAAACGGGTCGCGGCCTTCGAAGTCATAGGAGGTAGAAGTCAACTTGAAAAAGATGGCCTTCCCTCTGGCACGTGGATGAAAGCGGAAGCTTGTTGACTTTCGGATGAACAAAACACCAACGCGGACCGCTCAAAGGTTGGTTCCAAACAACGCGCAAGCGTCTGATTTCGCTGGCTGAGGGGGCTTGGAGATACTCTTGGATTGCAGGGTTTGCGACGAAATGAGAGAAAGCCCTGCAACTTCCAAGGCCCCATGAAGCCGAAACTCCGCGCCCCTGAACAGGACGATCTGCTGCGCCCACGCCTGACCGACATCATCGACTTACAGCACGATTTCGCGCGCCGAACACGCTGTTCTATTGGGAGTTCTTTGAGCGAATAATGGGATGTACCGGCTGCTTCACTCAGCAGGTTAGGCATTGTCTATTTCTGCAAGATGGAGAAGTAGCATGGCGAAGTCCATAATTGTTGAGCTGATGTCGATAGACATCGGAATTTGCAAATCTGCCGTTTGTCCCGAGAAGAACCAGAAGCAGCTTGACCTGCAGGTGCACCATCGCGTTCGGTCCCGCCTGGTGTCGCGTCGAACTGCAACTATCAACCAGATCCGCGCCTGGCATTACGGTGCGGAAGGGGCTGCGTGCTCGAAGAGCTCGTTCGAAACGATCTTGGAAGAGCGCAAAGACGTGATATCCCTGCGGAAGCGTTCGATCTTGATTGGCCTTTATGGTGATTGGTTTTGGCTTGATGATCGGATCGATACAGTTTCGAGGGAGATCGAGTTGATCAGTCATGCCGAAGAGAACTGCGTCATCGTCATGACCATCCCCGGCATTGACGCGAGGATCTCGACCGCGATGGTAGCAGCAGTTGAAACGGGTGAGGCAGTTTGTCGAGGGCGCGACTTCGCGCCATGGGTTGGCCTTGTATCCCGTCAATAGTGCACAGGCGGGCGATCGGTCCTGGGGCGCATCACCAAACGCAGTAGCCAATGTTTGCGAATGCTCTTCGTTCAAGCAGTCAAGGTCATTTTGATGCGCACAAATTGATGGCCGGACTTCAGCTTCGGCGACGGGTTGCCCAAAGCTGCGGAAGGCATGAACAGCAACAAATTGGCAGGCGCCTGGCCAAAAAACTGGCGCGAAGGGCATGGAGCATATTGAAACATAAAACGGCGTTTGACTCACCAAGAGATGAGGTTGCTATCGATGTCAAAACTCCGAGATAATCCAAAGGAATTCGAGACTGACAAAAAGCATGGAACGGAAAATTTCCGCCCCCAGTATCTAACGGCCCATACGGTCTGCATAGACCTTGTAGGTACTGAGATCACAGCGCGCGCGTAACCCCAACAAGACCACGGCCCGCGCGTCGGCCAACAGGCCGAATACATATGAGCGACTCCCGAGAACATACCAGAAATTACTTGCGAACAGTGGCTGGTACATACAAAGGGGCCGATAACAAAATAGAAATTTTTTGCGTGATGGATTGGACCAAGAAAAATCCTCTGTCGTTCTTGCCTCAACCCTTCCAATACGCGCGTCGGAAACAGGGGGTGGGATTGATGCTTCCACTCGAATTGGGCACTGCGGCTTGTTCGAAACCTTAGCGAAATGGCGTCATACACGCCCGAGAAGGTGGGTCAGACCGGCATGCAGCAATTTCGAGAGTTACCCCCGCTCTTGCAATTTTGGCGGTCTAGCGTGCTCTTTTTCTATGAGCTCTTGCGTTCGGCAGCATCGTGGCTTGCGTCGAGTTCGCTGACCAACTGCCGCAAGCGGATCGGCAAGGAAGGTGTGGAGTGGCTGCTGACCAAGACCTGCGCGTCTGCAATCCACAATAGATCAGACAGGTCGCCACTTGGCTATCCACAGTAAAACAAGCTCAAGCCAACCGAACGAACCGGTTTCAAACTCGCCGCTCGCGCCGAAAACCGTGGAATGCGCGAATTCTTCGCTGTCTCGGAACAACTGCTGCCCAACTACTTCTTTAGAAATGACAAGACCTCGCTGGCAAAACCCTGCGTCAATAGATTCGAATGCGTGCCATTGCGGTACGTATGAAACTCCTTTTCGTCGGGAGCTTCCGAAAAAAGTGCCTCGGCCCATTCTAACGGCAGTGCCTTATCCTGAACTCCATGTCCGAACAGCAAGGGTGCTCTAACATGAGCAATATCGGCTACCGCCTCATGGCGCTCATTCCACATAAGCAGGCACATTGGTATGCCCTTCAAGCGCTTACTCTGATACCTACAAAGCTTATCGAAGCCGGCCTCGACAACGAGGCCTTGCACCTCGCGATTTCTGGCCACGTGGACTGCTGGCGAAGTTCCCAAACTGAATCCATAGATGAACCTCTTTTCGGCTGGAACGGGCTCCGGCAAAATCGCATCGAGTTGGTCATAGAGTGCCAGTGCATCCCCCTTTATTGATATCTCTGAAGGACGACCAGAAGCGCCATTTTGACCGCGATAGCGCATAATAACGATGCCGATGCCAAGAGACGCAAAGCTTGCCATATGCTGCGCCATCCTATCTATACCCGCGAAATTGCCGCCAAATGTCAGCAGAATTGGAGCATCCCCTTCGCGTGGAGTAATCCAAGCCTCAATAGACGTTCCGTCGCCGCCAGCAAACTTGACCACCTCATACATCGAAAGGTCCCCTTCCGGACGCACTGCATCTTGCGGAAAGCGATAGATCGAGTGGGTCTGGTAATACCAGATCGCCAAGATAGTCGAAAGAGCGACTGCTAGTACCACCAGTGCCACGAAATGCAGCGTGCTCATTAACAGACTCCAATCAATAATAGCTAAAGTGTCAGTAGCTGTATCATCTGGAGCAAAAAAGGGATGCAGGAGTCAATCCAAGTTGGAAGATGCGAACTTAGAAAAATCTCTACACCCAGGTTGACAGGCAGTTCAGAGATTGTGACCTGAGACCCGAATTTCCACCAGCCGTTGGGAAAATCCGATGGGTGATTTTTGGCCTCATGTGGCCTTATTCTCCAGTCTCGATTTCGTGGCAAATTCCCACGGTGTGAGATTGCCGCGGGACGAGTGGGGTGTGTGTCGGTTTGTGTCTTCCTTCGATGTGGTGATCTTCTCTCTGGCCTCGGTCAGCGATTGGAGCAGGGTTTCGTCAAAGAGCTCTTCCCAGAAGCTGCCTTTGAACGCCTCGATGAAGTCGCTCTGCATTAACTTGCCCGGGCGAGGTAGTGACAGTCGATCCGGGTCACCAGGCACCGTCTTAAGACTGCCATGCTAGTCAGTTCCGTGCCATTATCACTGACATTCGTTCTTGGTTATCCGCGTCGCGCTTTGATCGCGGTCAACTCCCGCTTGACACGTAGTCAGGATAGCGATGTATCTGCAACCAAGGTCACGCACTCACGAATGTAGGCGTCCACGTTAGGCAGCACACGGAACCTGCGCCGGCCGGCAAAGGCATCCGGGACGAAGTCTAGGCTCCACCGCTCATTTGGGCACTCTGGCACCAACATTGGCCTTCGCGCCCCAGAGCTTTTCTTCATCGGCCGCGCTTCCTTACCTGCAAACTCTCTTCGCGATAGAGTTGCCTCAGCTACTTCTTGTTGACCTGCCAACCTTAGCGTTCGAGCATCAAATGCACGGGTCGATAGCCGAACCGCCGACGTTCCGCAGCGACCTGGTTCATCGCCTTGCGCAACTCGGCATTATCCGCTCAAATGCAACGATACCGAACGCTCGACGCCCAGAACGGGTCTCAGTCCAATTGCGATTGCATATGTGCTCCACCGAGCATTCAGTGAATGGGACGGGATAGGTGTTGACCAAAGCCGTTTCCAGGAAGAACTTACCGGGGTGAGAGTCGGAGATTTGCTCCATTTTTTTGGTTGCACGAGGGTAGATCTTGTAGATAATTTATTTACTTGATAAGAATTCTGCCCTAAGGCGATGGGCCACATGTTAACTAGTTAAAAATATTGAGGAAAACGGCCTAATGCCCTCCGACTTCTCAAAGGTTGGTGAGGATGCTCGCTGGGTTGCCGCGATGAACTTCGTGGCGGTTGGCTTGAAGTTTCTGACCATTCCGATACTCGCTAGATTCATCGGCGCAGAGGAGTTTGGGGCTGTCGCGGTTGCGATTGCCGTGTTTCAGCTCATGTCGATGATGTCGGTCCACAGCGTGAATACCGCGCTTGTCGCGGCCGAGGAACACAGTCCGGAATTGTGGCACACAGCATTCCTAATCACCTTAGGTTTGGGTCTTCTTGTGTCGATGACCTTAGTTCTATTTGCACCGCAGATTAGCCAGCTCCTTGGTGCGCCTAGTTCTAGAGTGTTCATCCAAACGATAGGTTTGATTGCTCCTCTGACATTTGTTGCCGAGTTTTTTGTATCCTTGATGAGCAAGAATCTTACCTTTCGGAAGCAGGTTGTTCCAACCATTGTATCGAATCTGGCGTCCGGATTCTCTGCTATTTTGCTTGTTTTTCTGGGGTTTGGGGTCTGGGCATTGATGGCGCAACACATTGTGTTCTCAATTGTGCGCGTAATCGCCATGTCCGTTGTTACGCCGTTTCGTCCACGCATTTACTTCAACTGGCCATTGATTAAGCCTGTGCTGCCTGAAGCAGCGCGGAGCCTTACTGCGATGATAGGCCACTACCTTTCTAACCAGGGTGTGGTTCTAATTGTGACGCGAGTGCTGGATGCCGCCGCCGGCGGGATATTCTTCGTTTGCAACAGGTTCACGGTCCTACCCATGGAAGTTCTGGGCTCCAGTCTTGGTCGCGTAATATTTCCAAATTTTTCGAAACTTAGCCGCGAGGGCGGCGATAGAAAAGAGCTTCTGAGATGGGCACTATCAGTTTCTTCCACAATCCTTTCTCCCATCTATTTCGGGATGTGGGCGGTTGCAGTTCCAATCACGGATGTTCTGTTGGGCGCTCGATGGTCGGAGATTTCTTCGATCTTCGCCATAATGGCAATCGCTGGAGCCTTAAAAGGGCCGCAAGGCGTTTTCTCGTCGTATTTCCAAGGAACTAACCGGTTTGACTTACTTGTGAAGGTGAATTTTCTGAATGCTTTGCTCATATTAGCGTTCGTTACCATGGGCGCATTTCTCAATGGTCTCACTGGTGCGTGCGTAGGAATACTTGCCTCACGTTTCATTACAGTTCTGCTTACTGGAATTGTAGTGTTCAGAATTGAGGCGATGGACTCTGTTTCGGGGTTCTATTCATTCATTCCGAGTATGATAGTGGCTTTTATTATGAGTGTGGTCGTGTTGCTCTTCATATCCCAGGGAGGGGTTTCGGCATTGCATTCGGCGGTTCAGCTAGGACTCGGCGGAATGTTGGGATGTGCCATTTATGTTGGCTGCCTTAGAATCTTTCTGCCTCAGGCACTTCGCGAAGTTATACAAGTCTTGAAGCCGGCATCAGCCCGGCAGCTTTGACCAATCTCAGATAGGTGAGCTCTGAAGCCCATTTTTCAGCCATTTGTGATTGGAGTCTTCCGCGACGAATTTCTGGCTGGGAGAAGGAAAGGGGGCGATGAAAGCAGCGAGATTTACGGACGCACAGAAGGCATTTGTTTTGAAGCAGGTTGGCCGATCAACGTCAAGAAAGTCTGTAGAATTTACCGCTAGATGGAGCTGTAATTGCGGGACAGATCACCAAAACGGCGGTGAAGGCCAATCTGAGGGAGGATCGCTCGGATGCCATGAGGCCCAATGAGGTGTGAGCAATGGACTTCGTTTTTGATCAACTCGCGACTTGCCGTAAGCTGCGCGTCCTGACTGTGGTCGATACACTGTCGCGCCTCTCACCCATCATCGATCCAAGGTTCAGCTGCAAGGGTGAAGACGTTGTTGCCACGCTGGAGCGGGTGTGCCGGTAGATTGGCTATCCGGCGACGATGCGGGTGGATAATGGCAGCGAGTTCATCTCGCGGGATATGGATCTGTGGGCCTACCATAATGGTGTCCCGCTCGACTTCTCACGCCCTGGCAAACCGACCGACAACGCCTTCATCGAAGCGTTCAACTCCAAGTTCAGAGCAGAATGCCTGAACACGCATTGTTTCCTGTCGCCGGCAGACGCTTGCGAAAAGATGGAGGATTGATCCTGATCGGCCCTAGCCTGTCGCTTTGAACTCAAAAGAAGCCGGACGGTTGCAGATCAAACCAGCACGGATCGTGGTAAAAGACTAGCTTGAAGCCAGAATTCACTCGGCGACATTCCTCAAAATTCGGGGGAGTTCGGAGCTTGGCTCACAAGATGTATTTGAAATGGCTGAGGGATGCCCAATATTGGTTATCGCCTCTAAACGTCCACCTTAAAGGGACCAGTCACCAAAGTCCTGGCCAGTTAGCGACCTAAGACGCTGTACATCTTCGAGAACATCCTCCGCCATCCTCTCCTTAACGGATTCTGAAACTCGCAATATTGGAGTTTTCTTACGCGTGGAAAACATAGGCCGGAGCTTTTCGCGAGTTTCCGGACTTAAAGTACTCCAAAGATTATGGAGACGTCGATTCCTTCTAACTCTTTTGAACGGACCGCTGAGTGATGATAACTCGCTGGATGAGTTTGCATGACCAGTCCGAGCAAACGTAATCTTTTGAACGCCAATAAAATCCAGAAACTCGTCAAAAAAAGACTGAGGATTGGCCTTGAGAGACGAAAAACTCAAAACCCTAATCTTATCTTGAGGAAAGAATTCGAGGTATCTCTCTAGGTTTGCGGCGTACTTGCTGGTGTCCAATAGATTAGAGTAAAAGCTACTACCAACAAGATCGTCCGGATTTGGCGGGTTGCGCCCGAGTGCTTGCGCATGCTCATAGTGCGAGATCATTCGTTCGACTGGATCGCGTAAGATGTAAACCAGGCGAACATTCGGGCAATGATCACGTATGCGGTTAGGAACGCCAGGAAAAATTGACTGTTTTGCATAGTTGGGGCTGATTTCACCATGAATCGGCTTGGACGGGTCGAATAGGCCAGAGTACCACAACGGCCCTCTTTTCCAATTCAAGGACTCGACAAAGAAATCCGTTTCTTTTTGGCGCGAAAGCCCAATCACTGGGTGCTCGGAAAGGTGCTCATAAAGGGTCGTGGTTCCACATCTCATAGCTCCAATGACGATAAAATCCGGCACAATCAAATTGTCTTTATCAATCATCGATTATTCCCCGAGTGGTGGGTCTATGCGATAGCCTAGCTCTAATACCCGTTCAAAACTGCAAGTCAACACTTTGCAAGTTTGCTAAACTGTTTCACAATTTGACAAGATATCCAGGTGCAGGTTTCTGTCATTTTTTGAACGGATTTGGTCTTAGGTCCTAGTGATAGACCATCTTTTGGATGTCTCGGAAAGGGCTTCCGGAACAGCGGACGTAATGTCTTTACCGAAAGTGGGCCGCCGTGATTGAACTACATGGGGCAGCTTAGCATCATTGCAATCTTGACCTAATGCGTCGTTGAAGCCAATTGCAATAGGAGAGTTCGCCGCGCGGAGCGAGCCTCGGCTCACGTGCCGCTGTCTAGCCACTGTTTTTGGCCCGCGGATCGTAGGTTTCTCAAATATAATTTTCGCTAATAGGGGACGCACATTGTGCGCCTGCTTCGGGCTTGTGTGATTGTACTGTCTGAGCCAGTCAATGATGACAATCTGGGCCTGCCTCAGCGAGTAGAAGATCTCCAGGTTCAGCAGTTCGCTCCTGAACCGTGCATCGTTGGCTCTTGATGTAGCAGTTCGGCACCGGCGGTCTGTCCAGATAAATGATGTGAACTGGTTGCCCTGATCCGTGCTCATGATCTTAGGCGGGCCGAAGCGGTGCATGGCCTCATTCAGCGCGTCAACGCAAAATCCGGCCTCCAGCGTGTTCGATATCCGCCAAGTCAGAACCTTTCGGGTGTGCCGGTCCAAAGTCGTCACTAGATTCAGGAGCCCACGTCGCTTGGGCAGATAGGTGATGTCTGCGGCCCAGACCTGAATGGGTCGAGCCACCCGCAAACCGCGCAGCAGATAGGGATAGGTCTTGTGCCCTTTCGCCGCCTTACTGGTGTTGGGCTATCTGATAGATGGGCATCAAGCCCATCAGCCGCATCAGGCGACGGATGCGCTTCTCGTTCACCAGATGGCCTTCGTTGCGAAGATGCTGGGTCATCTGCCGAACGCCAAAGAAGGGCGTTCCCAGAAACTGCTCGTCGATCTGGCGCATCAACATCAGGTTCATCGCCGTCTCGCTCTTGGGCGTGTAGTAAAACGACGGCCGCGAGGTCGACAGCCACTTACGCTGCTTGACACTCGACAGGTTGGTATTGGCAGGCTCAACCATCTTGCGCCTCACTTGCCGATCCATGGCTTGAGCTTTTGTGACAAAAAAGTTGGCGACAGCCAACTCCCCGATCTTCGCGTGCAGTTCTTTGACCTGCTCTTCGTCGATCTCTGGGGACTTCTTTCCGCCTGGTTCAAACACGCCGAACGCGCTTTCCAGCATAGCGCGTTTGCAACAGTGGATCATCGTGGGATGGACGCCAAATTGGCTGGCAAGCTCAGCCACAGTTCACTCACCCTTCAAACCCTCAAGCGCGACTTTCGCCTTGAACTAGGGCGAGTGGTTCTTCCGTTTCGACATCTCTGATCTCCTCTTCGTCGAAGATCAGCAGACAACAAATCGCAGCTTACGTCAGTGTCCGAAATTCAGGGGGGTAGCTCAGGGCACTCCAGAGTTCCGGGCCAAACACAGGGAACATTCCGGTTATGTTTATGCCTCCAACCAATTGTTGCCATTGTGTGCGCGTCGTCCCGAAGCTAACGTTAAGCAACTATCGCAGCATTGGGCAGGTTATGGAACCAGAAGTGATCATCTACGATGTGAGTGAACTCGCTGCTGCTTATGAGACGCTCTCTCAGTCGACTGGCGGAACGATCTTTGTTTCGTCTGGCTCTAATCTAGGCTCGATCAACCTGTCCAATGGCGGAGATCAGGCGGTCACGATTGTGTCGGAGGACGCGCTCAATCCTGCCGTGATAGAGTCGATTGATCTCGAGAACGTGAGCAATCTGGAGATTGACGGCGTCTTGGTTTCACGAGATGCGGGCCGCATGCTCAACATTGAAGCCAGCACGAACATCGCTATTCGAAACACTGAATTTGCGTCAGATTCCACTCAAACACTGACCGAAGGTTTGGTGGGCACATCGACTCAGGGCGCTGACATCGGGATCGTCCGCGATACTTCTGGCCTGACTCTCGAGAACAATGAGTTTCACGGTTTCTTCCAGGGTATCACCATGTATGAAACAAATGATGTGCAGATCAACAACAACGAGTGGTACGAATTTCAGGGCGATGGAATCCGGATGGAAGGGGTTCAGCGCGTAGATATCATGAACAACAACTTCTATGATTACTACGGATCTCCCCAATCTGTGAACCACTCTGATTTCATTCAGGTCTGGTCTGTCAACTCGACAGAGACGATAACCAGCGATCTCCGTATCATCTCTAACACGATGCATACGGGCGACGGGACGGCGGCGCAGGGAATTTTCATCAATAATGAAGCATTTTCCAAGCGCGGAATTGGTGATTACTATCAGAACATTGAAGTAGCTGATAACGTGATTTATTCCGCGATGTGGAATGGTATACGAGTCAACGGAACCGATGGTGCTGTGATATCGAACAATACCTTGCTTTGGAACCAGGACGCCTTCGTAGAGTTCGAGGATGGTCGCGTTCTCTCCCAAACCCCCACCATCCGAGCCGATAACTCCATAAATGTCGAGACGTTCGACAATATTGCGAGAACCGTAAGGGTCAACGATGTTGATCAAGAGCAGAACGTGATGCTGGAATATCGGCAAGAAAGCTCAAGCACCTACGCCTATGACTTGTTCCCGGGGCTGAATCTGGGGGCAGACGCCACGCTCGGCGACCTCGCTCTGGTTGAAGGTAGTGGCGTGGAGGGAGCTGGCTCTTCGCTCTCGCAACCGGGTCAGGTCGAAGATGCGCCGAGCGAGAGCGAGTAACGACTATGCTCTGGCATACACGATTTTGCTTTTCGGTCTGACATTCATCCGATATTGGGCATCGCTCAGCCATTCTCAGTACATCATTTAAGCCAAGCGCGGACTTCCTCTGATTTTTGACGAAAGTCGCTGGGTGCGTTCTGGCTTCATGCCAACCTTTCACCACGATCCGTGCTGGTTTGATTTGGATGGCGGCAATGCATTCAGTACGCGTCTACCAATTTCAGTGAACCTCTCAATGGCGCACAAGACCAAAAGTCCAGAACCAATAATCCTTGCTATGGTATCAAGGTGGGAAATAACGACCACAGAGAACGACATTAATTTCGGATATTGTCGCCAGTGGCAAACAAGGATCTCTATCCCCGGGCGGAAGCAGCGCAAGACAACGGTGAAGCACGACAAGCGCCGATACAAACCCCGCAACCGGATCGAGATCATGTTTGGCAGGCTCAAGGATTGGCGCCGCGTGGCAACCCGGTACGACAGGTGCCCGAAGGTCTTCCTCGCAGCAATCGCCCTCGCAGCTCTCGTCATCTATTGGCGATCAGTCCTGACCCTAGGATTAATCGCTTTCCATTCCATAAGCTGAAATGTGCCTTCTGGCAACGACTTCAGGGTCCAGGAATGAAAGGTCCAAGGCTGACAAAGGATGTCCATTTGAATACCGACGCGCGGCCTCGACAAAGTCCGCCGATGTCAAAGCGTCGCGAACCTGAAGCGTATAGTCATTTCCAATTCGTTCAGCTATTTCAGCACCAGCCTCGAATTTGGGAAAAATCGCCGGAGTTCCAATGGACAAAGATGTTATCAGACTTCCTGAGTTGAATTGGCCGCAAAAATTAAAAACGCATGCATTACTAGACTTTATTAGTGATGCCAGTTCCTGATCTCCCAATGCATAATCCAAAATCACTACGCGCTCATCGCTACCTCGTGCCGCTTCGACATCGCGTCGATACGAGCTTTCGATCCGTCCCGCTACCACCAAACGCGAAGCCTTCAGTTTCGCCGAGCGGAACTCGCGGATCATTTCCGATACCCGCTTATATCTCTTGATATATCCGAAAGTGAGAAAAACCGTATCTTGCGGATGAAAGCCAAGACGGCTTCTAGTATCCTCAAGCTGAAAACCACCAAAATAGTTTATGAAGTTTTGGTGCATGACCGTGTGAAACCTTGCGCTCGACAGTTCTGGGAATGAACGCAATAGGGTGATGCGCGCTCCTGAGGACAGCATGGCTACATCTGTTACCTTGCGGAAAAACTCCTGTCGAAGAAGATTCCACACCTCCTTTTGACGAGGACCCCATGCATCGTGCGGTTCAAGGTTGTGGGCAGTCCAAACCACTTTTCCACCGGCATCCCGAATACGTTCCATCGTTCGTAACATATTTCGCGCATAGAAGTCGGCCACCGCTGAAAACCGGCTTCCTAATCTATTGTGAAAAACTCTCTCCGGCCAATGGACATGCATTACTGGGGCGGATCTGAAAGCGAAACTCGGATTATAACTTGATAGTTGAACGCCCTGCATTATCAGAGCCTCAGATAACGTCTTAATGAAAGGGTTATCGTTCCTAACCGTATGGGCAGGGTACATAAGGACGTGGCGCCGGCTCAAAGCGAGGTGCCCTCCTCATGAAAATGCTGCATTCGGTCCGCTCCTTCAGCCAAGCAAACTCAACATGGATGAAATTGAGTGCCTAATCAACAGGTGTTGATTTGCTCCCCTGAAAAGTCCTTGATTTGAGGTTAGCCTGTTCTCCAACCAAGGAGACAAGCGGTGAAGAGAAGCCGTTTCAGCGAGGGGCAAGTTATTGGTGTCCTGAAGGAGCAACAGGCTGGGCTTGGTGCGAAGGAGCTTTGCCGCAAGCTGGGATTAGCGACGCGACCTTCTACAAATAGCGGTCGAAGTATAGCGGCATGGAGGCTTCAGACGCGCGTCGGCTAAAGACTCTGGAATCTTAGAACGCCAAACTAAAGAATATGCTGGCCGAGCAGATGACGAATGTGGCGACGCTGGAAGAGATGCTCGGAAAAACTTTTGAAGCCCAATTCGAGGAGGAATGCTTTGGATCGGGCGATGAAGACCAAAGGCCACAATCAGCGACGCGCTTGTGCGTTGGCCGGGATCGATCCACGTGAATATCGGCGTCGGCCTAAGCACCCTGCCGACACGGAACTGCGGGCAATGATGAAGGAACTGGCGTCCGAGCGGCGCTGGCTCGCCTATCGTCGTCTGCACATCCTGCTGAAGCGCGAAGTCTGGGAGGTGAACTGGAAGAAGCTGAATCGGCTCTACCGCGAAGAAGCGTTAACCGTTCGTAAACGGGGGGGGTCGCAAGCGCGCAGCCGGGACGCGGGCGCCTATCGCGATCCCGCGCGGCCCGAACAAGTGTTGGTCGCTCGAATTCACGTCCGATGCGTTGGAAGATTGTCATCGGTTCCGCGTACTGAATGTCATCGACGACTTCAGCCGTGAACGCCTCGCCGCCTTCTTTGACACATCAATTTGAGGAGTGCGTGTTGCCCCAAGTGCATTGCGTTAAGTGGGCCTCCCCGAAAAATCGAACAGGCTTTGAAGGTAAGCGGTCTGGAGAGTTATTTTGGCTCAAACCTAAACAGTCCCTACATAGTCAACAGTTGGAAACCTGAACCTGACCTTTTCCTCCACGCCGCCCGATGCATGGGATATGCACCAAACTCCTGCATTGTTGTGGAAGACAGCGCGGTTGGAGTTCAAGCCGAAAACGCAGCCGGAATGACCGCGCTGCTCTACGCGCCACATTCCACTGAAAGTTCAGAAAAAACTGCCACTGTTTTCAATGATATGTCTCGACTACCAGAGCTCATTAAAGCCGTGGAAGTCGAGAAAACGGAACCAGGCAAGGTGGGCTGAAACCACCGGTTACGGCCTTATCGCCCGCGTTGTATTCCTTGATCATCCCAATGATCTGCTCGTCACTAAATCTGTGTTTCATAATCCATCCTTCATTTGGACGAATACTATCACCTCAATAACCTGATTTCAGAGAGCTAGGTCAATATCTTTGATATAGCGCTCTAAGTGTAGTTGTAGGTTGGAAGGCGTTCAAAACGAAGAGCGCGTTTATCCGGTGCAATCGTTAGGCATGCACCGATGAGCATTTCGCGGATGACCGGTACGCCTGACAGCACCCGATTGGCTACTCCAGCTGAAGTGCGACCCCAAGTAAATGCTGCAACCGCTCCGGTAATAAATGATGAGTACTCAAGTGCGTCCCCGACGTGTGCGAGAGCAGGTGTGTCAACAATGACCACATCATATCCGATTCCGCCTGTGTTCGGTTTCCCGATAAGTTCGGACAAGCCTAGATAATCACTGGTCGATCTTTCATCTGGAGCACGAGTTCGAAGGAATGACAGTCCGTCATTTATTCGATAGATATCATTCCCTTGGAATGCGGAATCCTCAGAGTTCCCTGGATGCAAGCTTAGAATGGGCGCGAACGCGTTGGACAGGGATCTCTGATGTCGATCGCCATCCACAAGAAGGACGGATTTTCCCATCGACGCCATGTAGAACGCAATATTGGAAGCGAGTACTGACTTACCTTCATTCTGAAGAGGGGAAACCACCGCAATTGCGCAATTACCGCTTGGTCCGCGTTCGATTTCATAAACTACGCGACGAATGGACTCGGCGAAACGAGTGCGAGGTGCATTTATTGCGTAGCTAAGTAGAGCGAGATTCATGCGTTCAGAACGCGAAACCTTCCTCTCGAGATGCAAATTCTGGAGATCAAGACTGCGCAATTCTCTATGAGAAATTCGCGGAATGGTGCCCAGATATGGAACTCCCAGCGATCGCGTTACATCGTCTGACCGGCGCATTCCGTCGTAGACCTGCTCCAAGGCAAACACCAATGCCATGCCAATGATTAGCCCTCCAATGACGGTTCCTACAGCCACCACCGCAAGGCTTGGATTCGAGGACTTGCTTGGCGGTTGTCCATGTTCAATAATTCTTGCCGGACCTACGACGTATCGAGACGATCTAAGACTATCCTGCTGGCGATCAAGCAACACAGCTTCTTCGCTGCGTAACGCATCAAGTGCTCTCTCCTGACGCAACAACTCGTTTCCGACCTTGCTCGAGTTTGCCAAGCCTACGGCCAACTTGGTGCCATAGTCCTCCAATGATTTCAGGATCATCAAGTCACTTTCAATCGAGCTGAGATTTGATCTTCTCAACCAGTTCAACTCGGATCGGTATCTTCTATGTAGATCCTCCTCCGCTTCCAGCAAACCCGCGTTACTGTCTGACGATGACGCCCTTCGTGAACGAAGATCACCAATTAAGTTGGCCAAGGATTGCAACTCAGAAGACTCCAGTTCTGAGGCAATGTACAAGTAGTCTAGGTGCTCTTGATTAGTGATCTTTTCAGAGGCCAGATCAATCACGTCAATCGCAATGGAGTAATCCGCTATCTCTCGACGCTTTTCCGCAATTCGACTGTTGTTTTCCTCTATCTCTCGCTCAATCTGCGTGACTGAGCCCTCGTCGGGCAAAGAAATATTCAGTCTCAGCTCGGAGATTCTATTTTCCGCTTCACGCATCTCCAACGTAAGCTGGGAGAGTTCAGATTCTACCCAAGCGGCTGCGTGCGCGGCTTGATCGACGCGAGCCCTCTCAAAGCTGGATATGTATGCTTCGGCGACATCATTCACAACATTAGCAGACAAGATCGGATCTAACGATTCATACCGAATAGAGATAATGAATGTCTCACCCTCGCGTTCAACAGACAGTCCTTCCCGTAACTGCTCAATAGCTGCTGCTAGGATGCTTTGCTCGTCTATTGAATCTCCCGCCTCTTCTAGGAGTTGCTTGGCCAAAGTGAGATAGGGTTCCTGGCTAGCAACATCCCTGAGAACGATCTCCGAATAGATCTTGTTAATTTCGGAATCCACCACAAGTCGCTCGGCAAAGAAGACGTTTGGGAGCGTCGGCGAGTTGATTCCGTCCAGGTTTCGAGGGTCAATAGAAATCAAGGACTGGCTGACATACTTCTGGGGTGTGGTGAAGTGGTAGTAAAGCCCAGGAATCAGTAGAAGAAAAACGGGGAGAATTACATATGCAATTCTTTGCCGTAGGATCTCGATTGCGTGACGTGCAAAATCAGATAAATCGAAGTTACGCGCGTGTCTGGCTGCGCCCTCATTGCGATGGCCCTCGACTTGATAATCCTTCCGGAAGCTTTTGCTCTCCGAGTTCATCGCTGTGCCCCTACTTAACAATCAATAACTGTCTTCAACGTATAGATTGACGCTTACATAATCCCCTGGCAAGAGTTGACTATCTGGCTGGGACTCTGTGGAACCGAGGAGTTCTCCGTTTCTCCAGATCGATGTGATCAGCTCCAGATCCTGGGAGGATTCAGGTTCGGCAAGCGCCAGGGTTCTAGTTAGATTCGAAATTCGTTCTTCGACTTCCAAAAGAGACGCAACTATTTCCGCCCGCTCGTTAATCGCAGCGATTGCAATCTCGGCCCTTTGCGTTCGCGTGTCGCGATCAGCACGAAGTATCGATACGTTTGCGCTAATCAATGTCCCCTGTGCGGATAGCATGAGCGTTTGTGCATCAGAAAGTTGAGTTTGTAATCTGCTCAAACGATCTGCGGTCAACAGTCCGCGCTCTGAAAGGCTATTGAGCTCTTCATAGGTTTGTTCAAGTTTCGATGCATGCGCAGAGGCGAGCTCCAGTTGGTCTTCCATCAGGTGTACTCTATCTGCGAGCGCATCCGAGGACGCTTGGTTGAATGATACTTCATCTTCAAGAGTCGCAATTATTCTCTTAATTCGATCTCGATGGGCTAGAACGAGTTGATTGAATTTCTCCTCAGAGAGGTCCAATGGACGTTGGATCGGTGCCATATTCGGGTCGTTCTCGGCAAGCGCCAGCGTTGCCCAATGTTCAACCAAAAGTATCGAGCGGCGCGTTTTGGCAGACTTGAGGTCAGATGCCAACTGAATGATCTGAGCTTGTGACATTTCCTCATCCAGAACACTTCGGATCCCACCAGCGAGTGCTATGGCATGGCGCACTGTCATGCCGGTGTGGAATTGTACTGCTCCCGGTGTTGTCACCGATCCTCCAACGAAAACCGGCGCCCTTTGAGCCACCCTCAGATAGACTTCCACACCGGCAAGAGAAATTTGTCGGATTTCTCCGTTTGGCTGCATAATAGAGGTGGTCGTCCCGGCCAGTGAAAGCTGAATTTCGGATTTCAGTTCCTCGATCGTCTTGCCCGACGCTTGGAGGCTTCCAACAAAAGGAAACAAAATTCTTCCGTTTATTTCAACTTTAGACATCTCCCGAACACTGGGGAAGCCAACCAAAGAAAACTCGATCTGGTCTCCGACCAGTATGGTCGCGTCCAATAGTGGCGCCTTTTCGGTTTGTGCATGTACTTTCTCGTTGGGAGCAATCAAAAGTACTAAAAAGAGTGCTATGGAAAGAAGAGATTGAAGTACACGCAAATTGTTCGAGGCGTGTATAGTACGGTCTGCAAGGATGCTGAGACCTGTATTGGAAATGAACTCGTCAACGAAACATTTCATTCGCATACTCCCAAAGTTCTAACTCTGGCTCCATAATCGTCATTAGCTTTTCCATTTGGGCGCTTGATGGCCTAAAATCGTCGCGCCCTCTTTCGTTATAGCTATAGATTCCCAAGTTGGATCCGAAAACGCGACGATACTCTCGCTTGAACTTTTCCAAGTCGTCCAGGAACCCAATAATTGAGAATGCTTTCATGTTTTCCTTCGCTTGATCCAAAGCTTTCTTTTCGGCACCAGAGGGTATCACCGGCGTACCGGAAAAGAACCTTAGGAACGTTAGGCCGTGGGCCCTCGCGACAGGTCCTTCAAGGTAGTTGTCAAAGTCTCTCGGGATGAACCCATCCCTAGATGTGTGGAGGAAGTTCGAAATCGTCCGCGTTACCGGGTCGCGGAGAAGCGTAACAAATCTGTACGAACTCCCAAAATGGCGACGATACAACTCGTCGAACAATACATGGCCAAATACCAGCTGTACACCATGGCACATGTATGTAACCACGAGCTTACGCCGCAACTCATACACGTTTTTGCTGTTCTCGAAGTCATCGAATTGCAAGTCATTTCTGTCCTGTCCATCGATAAGAATTGCGGATGCTCGACGTGTTGCGTTTGCATCCACCACTCCAATTTTTCGACCGAGAGGCACGGTCGCGCTTAGCGCCTCCGAAATTGACGTCCCCCCGCACTTCGGAATATGCATGTAAAAGCAACAACTTGCGGGTCGGCCAGATACTGTAGCGACAGTTCTTCGTGAATACGTTCGGAAGCGCCTTAAGGCTGTGGTCGCCCTTGTCTTCACTTTAATCTCAGCCCTTTCGAACGTAGAACCACTAACTTACTGAGGGTAACATACGTATCTTTGGTGAGCATTGAAAGGCAATCTCCGAAAACTTTCTCGTATGGACCGGTAATTGTGTGGCGTCATGCTGTCGTCTTCAGCGCCTTCTGACAATTGCTGTTTGATCCGAAGCGGCATTCGCGTGCCCTTCGACGGCGCGATGCCGATCCAATGCACCCGACACAGCTCTTGTCCTTCCCCCTTGCAGCCGGGCCGTTAGACATCAGGAACCGCCCTCACACAATCCAACTCACTGAAGATTAGACTGAATGTTGCAAAAACCCGAGCCGAAACCTCAGATCACTTGGGAATTCCGGGTTGGGAACAGTTTTTCCAATAGGTACGGATTGTCTTGGGCTTGTAACCAGATACGTTAGCGGACTTGTAACCAGATACGTTAGGAGTGGCGCGATCTCGGATGATAAGCTAACCTTTCCTTTATGTCTCTGCGCTGGGGCGAGGGAAGTGTTATTGGAAGTGGTATTGCTAGTGTTATTGAGTGAGGGTTCATTATGCTTGAGACGGTCGCAAAGTTAGATACACCTAGCGCTGCGTCAGCGATTTTTGTTGGTGACGGAAGTCTATTGGTGACATGTGCCGAACTTTTCTTGTCTTCAGGCCATTCTATTGCAGGTGTTTCGTCTTCGTCTGAGGAGAACCTAAGCTGGGCGATCAACAGGGGCATCTCGTTGCTCGGGCCGGCGAAGGATCTAGACCTTTCTGGTTTGGAGTTTGATTTCCTATTTAGCGTTGCGAATTTGGAGATTTTGCCTGATCAAGCGATCGGGGCAGCAAAATCTATGGCGATCAATTTCCATGATGGCCCGCTTCCCCAATATGGTGGATTGAATACACCTTCTTGGGCGCTACTGAACGGGGAAAAGCGATACGGCGTGACGTGGCACGAAATGGTCGCTGATGTTGATGCGGGCCGCATCGTTAAGTCCCTGGAGTTTGAAGTTTCACCAAAGGAAACGGCCTACAGTCTGAACACAAAGTGTTACGCGGCTGCAACAGAGGCATTCCAGTCGATCATCGATGAAATATCTGCGAGTAGTCTTGAACTCTCTCAACAAGCGAAGGCACCCACGATCTACAAGAAGTCTCTTCGACCCAGCCAGTACGGGTTCATTGATTTTTCTCAACCTTCATTTGACATAGAACGTCTCGTACGTGCGCTCGACTACGGCGCCTATGATCACCCGCTCGGCCGTGCTAAAATCTGGTTGGAGGAGGGACCCGTTGTTGTGTCCAGGGCAAGTTCGGCGGCGTCGGACGACAATACTGCGGATGCTGGGCGCGTACTGACTATTGAGCCAGATAGCATTACCGTCGCAACTGGACACGGGGTCATAACGTTGTCCGGGATCCTTAGTTGCGACGGAAAGCCTGTCAATCTGAGCACCACATTGCAAAGGGGCCAAAAGCTCCCCCTCATTGGTCGCGATCTCCGGGAACAGATCGATGGTCAGCTGCCGGACTTGGCAAATGCACATGCATCATGGATTGAGGACTTTAGGGCTTCGAGCCCAGTTGATGTAGTTTATCCGCGGACTTTAGGAGATGGTTCGAGTACGCACGAAGCCAGCAATCAATTGCCATTGGGGGCTATTGAGACTGATGTACCGACATTAATTGCCGGCTTCTCATCTTGGCTGGCGATGCTCTCTAACAAGCTACACGTTTCCATTGCTTTAGAAGGTTCGCAATTCCTTCAGAAAGAACGCATGGCGCAAGGATTAGTCCGCGAAGACGTGTTACTCAATTTGGAGATTGATCAGAGCGCCAAGATTTCAGGCTTGGTTTCCGAGGTTAGACGAGCGTCCGAAAAAATTGTGGCAAGGGCCCCAATACTATGTGATGCAATTGCTTGCCTCGCTGACGAGGGCGAGCGTGACCGGGCGGTCGGTGCATTGAATGTGGGCGTTTACGTTGGCAACGGTCGTCCCAAGCCAAGATCTATCACGTTACACGTCGACGAAAATAGCCAAGAGCTATCTCTTGTCGTTGATCCGAGGGTTCACGATCGGACGGTTGCCGAAGTCATGGCGAAACATCTTTCGTTCTTCCTCGAGAAGTTTGTGGACGCACCAGGCAGCCAGATTCAGCAATTGCCCTTAGTCCCTGACAATGAAAAGGAGGTTTTTGATCGACTAAATCTAACGAACCAAGATTTTAGTGACGCCTGCGGCATTGATGAAGTCATATCCGCGATGGCCCGTGAGTTGCCCGATCACCCGGCCGTCGAGTGGAACGACGTCGTCCTATCCTATTCTGACCTAGAGGAACGTGCGGAGAGTTTTTCTAGGTTGCTTCTCCAAAAGGGGGTTGGAGCGCGCAGTATCGTTGGGCTTTGTATGGCGCGTACTCCGGACCTTATTGTCGCGTTACTGGGTATCCTTAAGTGTGGCGCTGCCTACCTACCTCTAGACCCGAGCTACCCGAGAGATCGTCTGCTGTTTATGTTGGAGGATTCCGGGGCGGAATTGGTTGTAACAGATCCAAGTAGCGCTGAACGAATCCAACATTGCGGTGCCGATACGGTCATGGTCGCGGACACACCGAGCATAGGCGGCATCAAGGCGCTTGAGCGAAGTTCTGGCGATCTTGCGTATCTGATCTATACTTCGGGATCCACGGGGAAGCCTAAGGGCGTGATGGTCACTCATCGCAATGTCCTTAACTTTTTTGCGGCAATGGATGCCCGTGTGCCAAGTGAGTCTGGTGGACGCCTGTTGGCCGTTACCAGTCCATCCTTTGATATCTCCGTCCTGGAACTCTGCTGGACCCTGTCTCGTGGCCTCACAGTGATTTTTCAATCACAAGACGCAATCGCCCACAGCAATGGCCCAGGTTTCAGCCTATTTTACTTTTCCTCCGACGCGGCGTCGAGGGGCCGTGAGGCGTATAGGCTTTTGCTGGAAGGAGCTAAGTTCGCTGACGAGAATGGCTTTGAGGCGGTGTGGACGCCAGAGCGGCATTTTCATTCATTTGGAGGATTGTTTCCCAATCCGGCAGTAGCAGGTGCCGCGGTTGCTGCAATCACAAATCACATACATGTCCGAGCCGGAAGCTGCGTGTTTCCGCTACATCACCCAATTAGGGCTGCCGAGGATTGGGCTTTAGTAGACAATTTGAGCGATGGCCGTGCAGGCATCGCGCTTGCTTCTGGTTGGCAGCCGAATGACTTCGTAATTCGCCCTGAGGCATTTGAAGAGCGCAAGCAGCATATGATCGATGGGATTGGCCAGTTGCGCGATCTTTGGCGCGGAGAGAAAGTGGCATTTCCTGGTCATGCAGGGACTCCAGTCGAAGTTTCGACGCTGCCAAGACCTGTCAAAGATGACATTCCAATCTGGATCACAGCAGCCGGAAATCCGGAAACGTTCGAGGTTGCGGGGAAAAACGGCTGCAATGTACTGACCCATTTATTGGGTCAAACCTTCGAAGAGGTGGCTGAGAAGGTTGCAGTCTATCGAAAGGCTTGGGTTGAAGCCGGGCACGCTGGGCAAGGCAAAGTGACTCTCATGCTCCACACTTTCGTCGGGGATGATCACGACTCCGTACAGGATGTGGTTCGTGAGCCAATGATGAACTATCTGCGCGGCGCAATGGACCTTGTAAAAAAGGCTTCGTGGTCGTTCCCGACGTTTGTACAACGCGGCCAGGAAACTGGTCGGACACCGGCGCAACTGTTCGAAGAGGAGGAACTCACAGAAGATGAGACCCAAGCTTTGCTGGAGCATGCATTCCAAAGATACTACAAGACCAGCGGGCTCTTTGGTGCACCAGAAAACTGCGTCGACATAGTTCGGAAGTCGGCGCAGATCGGCGTTGACGAAATTGCTTGCCTGATCGACTTCGGGATTGAAAAGAGCTTAGTCCTCGATCATCTCCCCTATATAAAGAAAGTGATGGATTTGGTCCGCGCGGAAGTCCCGGTCGACGCGAAGGCGTCGGTTGCGAATGATATTCTGAGCAAAAAAGTCACTCATTTACAATGCACTCCGTCGATGGCTTCGATGTTAGTAGCCGACAGCATTGGGAGGGCGGCTCTAAGTGAGTTAGACGTAATGATGGTAGGGGGAGAAGCTTTGCCATTGTCGCTCGCAACCGAGCTACGATCGAACCTTTCGGGAGAGTTTCTAAATATGTACGGACCGACTGAAACCACGATATGGTCCGCAACTCAAACCTTAGACAAAATTGGCGACTTTGTTCCTCTTGGTACACCTGTGGCAAACACTTCAATAAAAGTCGTCAATGAACACGGCGCGGAGTGTCCAAGCCTTGTGCCGGGTGAGATTGTCATTGGCGGGTCAGGTGTAACGAATGGCTATTGGAAGCGACCTGATCTGACTTCAGAACGCTTTATCTCAGACAGATTGGCAGATCATCAAGGAAAGCGCCTCTACCGAACCGGAGACTTAGCACGCAGACATAGCACAGGGGCTATAGAGTTTCTTGGACGCATTGATCACCAAGTAAAGATTCGGGGCCATCGGATCGAACTAGGGGAGATCGAAGCTGCGCTAAGCTCTCATTCGTCGGTGAGAGATGCTGTCGTGCGGCTTTGGGCCGAGCCTTCAGGTTCGCAGCTTGTTGGGTATGTCGTTCCAGTTGACGGTCAGACTGTGGTGGACACTGCAGCACTTCTTGAGGAAATTAGCGAGCGCTTGCCGGAAGTGATGCTTCCAACGTCCATTGTGAGTTTGTCGAAGCTGCCGCAAACACCAAATGGCAAGATTGATAGGAATGCCTTGCCTCCATTGGCTTCCGTCGCCAGACAAAGTGAAGAGGTAGCATCCGCAAACGATCTGGAAGCTTCGATCGCGTCGATCTGGTGCGAAATGCTGGGGATTCAGTCGGTTGGAATGACGGATAACTTCTTTGACCTCGGGGGGCACTCTTTGCTCGTGGTGCAGGTCCAGCGCTGCATAAAGCAAGAGCTGAAGCGTGAGGTCCCAATTACGGATATGTTCCGTTTCACTACAATTCGCGCTTTGGCGGAGCACCTTCAGGATGGAGAAACTCAAGAGACCAAAGGCGCTATGCGTGGTGTGGACCGTGCATCAATCAGGCGCAGCCGGATGACCCGTGGACGCTCGAGAGCATAGTGAGTCAGTGATTTTAGTGTTGTGTAGGGGGCAATCGAATGGTTCAGTCGTATGAAGGTGACAATGGCGACGCCATCGCAATAGTGGGCATGGCGGCGCGTTTGCCTGGTGCCCGAAACCCAGACGAGTACTGGCAAATGCTAAAAGCCGGCCGCCTCGGCACCCGTTGGCTTACCGATGATGAACTCCTCGCAGAGGGCGTGTCACCCGAGGAATTAAGGGATCCAAACTACGTCCGGGCGGCTAACCTTTTGTCAGACATGGAAATGTTTGATGCGGGATTCTTCGGCTTTAGCCCTCGTGAGGCCGATATTCTTGATCCTCAACATCGGCACTTCCTAGAGCTGTGTTGGGAGGTGCTCGAAGACGCCGCGCATATACCGGAGAATTTCGACGGTGCTATTGGTGTGTACGCCGGTTCGGGCATGCAGGCGTATATGCCCTATAACCTTCTATCGAACCCGGAACTTGTAAACGATGTGGGCCTGTTTCTTCTCCGGCACACCGGAAACGACAAGGATTTCCTGACGACGCGAGCTTCTTATCTTTTGGATCTGCAGGGGCCAAGTATCAATATACAAACTGCATGCTCAACGTCTCTGGTCGCGATCCACGAGGCGTGTCAGAGCCTGCTGAGCGGCGAATGCGACATGGCCCTTGCTGGAGGCGTGACGATTGAGTTGCCGCACCGCCGAGGATACCATTATGCCGAGGGTGAAATCCTTTCGCCCGATGGGTTGTGCCGAGCGTTTGACGATGCGGGCACAGGAACCGTATTCGGCAGCGGCGGTGGATTAGTAGCGCTGCGCAGACTAGAAGACGCATTGGCAGATGGCGACAATGTGCGCGCAATCATAGTAAGTAGTGCAATAAATAATGATGGATCGCAGAAGGCAGGTTACCTTGCGCCCAGCGTAGACGGACAGGCTGGTGCTGTCGCTGAGGCTCTTGCGGTCGGAGGCATATCTCCTGATACGGTGTCATACATTGAAGCTCACGGTACAGGAACAGCGGTCGGTGATCCCATAGAGCTCACCGCTCTCAGAGAGGCCTATGGCACAAATCTTCCGTCTGAAAGCTGCGGTATCGGGTCAGTAAAGACGAACATCGGGCATCTTGACACTGCGGCGGGGGTTGCGAGCCTAATTAAAGTGGTTCTGTCACTTGAGAATGAGGCTTTGCCACCAACATTGAATTTTGAGAAACCAAACAGCCGGTTCAACTTCTCAGAAAGCCCATTTTACGTACAGGATACCCTGCAAACTTGGCCAAGAGCATCCGCACCCCGGCGCGCTGGGGTAAATTCCCTCGGAGTAGGGGGGACGAACGCGCATGCCATTCTTGAGGAGGCACCGAAGCGGACCCAAAAACCTAGTAGCGAAGGGTTTAAAATTTTCCCGTTCTCGGCGCGGACCGAGAAATCCGCTGATGCATTACTGAACAAGTGGAGTCTATGGCTTTCGAACGAGAATAAGGGTGTCATAGCAGATGACGCTGCGTTTACGTTGCAAACCGGTCGGCGCCAATTCGACCACCGCCGCGCCGCTATCGCAACTGACCTAAGTGAACTGAAAGACGTTCTGCGTGATCGAACCGCTAGCAAGCGCTTTACGAAGGGCAAAGCAAATTCGAACAAGCCGGGTGTCGTGTTTATGTTTCCGGGTGGCGGGGCGCAGTTTCCTGGGGTCGGGCGCGAGCTCTATGAATCACTACCAGTATTCCGAAGCGCAATTGATGACTGCATCGCTTCACTCCCAGGGGAAGCACCTGCTGATCTGAAAGAAGCAATGTTTGCAAAGCAATCTGACCTAGAGCGCATTGGCCCGATATTGGCACGCCCCACCTATGCATTGCCCACACTGTTCGCGCTTGAATATGCTTACGCCCGGCTATGGATGTCCTGGGGCATCAAGCCGACAGCAATGATTGGTCACAGCGCAGGCGAGTATGTAGCGGCATGTATCGCCGGTGCGCTCACGCTGAAGGACGCCTTGGCAATCATCTTTATCCGCGCCCAACTTTTCGAAGTCGTTCCAGAAGGCAGAATGGTTTCTATCGGTTTGCCAGAACGGGAAGTAAGAGACCTTATTGGTGAAAATCTCGATATCGCTGCCGTGAATGGAGAGTCGGCATGCGTTGTTTCGGGCTCCGAGGCTGCAGTAGAGGAACTGGCGCATAAGCTTTCAGAGCGGGACATTCCGCTAAATAAGTTAAGGATAAATGTGGCGGCGCACTCGCGTATGCTGGACTCACAGTTGGAGGGCTTTCGCCGTAAACTGGAATCGATTAGGTTTTCCGATCTATCAGTCCCATGTATCAGCAACTTGAACGGGGATTGGGCATCTGGCAACGACATGACTACTGTCGATTATTGGGTGCGTCATTTAAGGAACACGGTTCGTTACGGTGACGGCATCTCGAAGGTTTTGGAAAAGCCGAATCAGATTCTCCTTGAGGTTGGTCCGGGGCAGAGCCTTGGAGCACTCGCACAGCTGGCACAATCCGATCACGAGCCCATCAGTGTGCTTTCTTCTACTCGCGCGCCTAACGAAGTAGATTCCGATCTTGCTTTCGCAATGACGACAGCAGCATCTCTTTGGTGTTGCGGAGCTGACATTGACTGGGCGGTGCTCCGAGAAGAAAGAGATCACAAGAAAGTTGCTCTGCCGACTTATGCGTTTGAGAAGGAATATCACTGGATTGAGCCAGGAAGCGGAGGGTATTTACCCGTCGCCGACTCGGAGCAAAGCGAGGTATCCCTCTCACGGATTGAGAACATTTCAAATTGGTTCTCGACGCACGAAATGATCAAGATCCCGTCATCAATCGGGACGGAAGATTGTACTGGTCGTTGGCTGATCTTCGGTGATGATTGCGATTTACATCGAGAACTTGTGGAGCGGATCGGGATTGGTGGCGGAGTAGTTACTTCTGTTTATCGCGGTGACGAGTTTAAAGCGGGGGATCGGGGCTATTGGGTTGCGCCCGGAGACTGGGAGTCTTTCGAGGCGCTCGTGGATGCATTAGAGCAAACTGGAGGCGTCCCTACGAAGATCGTTTACATGTGGCCCTTGGTTGAATTGGAGCAGACTGACTCCTTCATGGGAGCAATTGGTTTTTGTCGGTCCCTTCAGCTGAGCGGCGCGGGAGGCGAACATCGAATTGCTTTCACGACGGGCCTTTCTCCTTCGAATCCTGATCAGTTGCGTGCGCGTCCTACCCAATCCGCGTATTTGGGGCTTAGCAGAGTACTGCCCAGGGAGTGTCCGGGCCTATTTGCACAACAGATAGATCTCGTCGACGTCGGGGATGCCGCGAGCGCAATTCTTGAAACCATTCTGGAGCCGGCACAGCATGAACTTGTAGTTTATGAGGCAGCCAAAAGGTTAACGCAGCGACTTGTTCCAACCGAAACCCAGATCGCGGACGGATTACCGGATCGATTGCGAGAAAACGGAGTCTATTGTATCACAGGCGGGCTTGGTGGCATTGGGTTGAAGCTGGCAAATTATTTGTTCGAGACAGCGCAAGCGAAACTAGCTCTGATTGGACGGTCAGAATTGCCTCCTCGAGAAAAGTGGTCGAGTGAGATCAGTGCTGCACCATTTTCCCAAATGACAGAAGTTCTCCAGGCGCTTATTGACTTGGAGTCCAGAGGAGCAGAGCTGTGCATTGTAAAAGCGGATGTAACTTCAGAAGCAGAAGTAGTTAAGGCACTCGAAAAAATCGTAGAAAAGTTCGGACCGATAAACGGGATCATACACGCAGCTGGCACTATAGATGATGGGCCGCTTGCTTCTAAAACTGCAGATTCAGTGAAGAAGGTCCTAGCCCCGAAGTGGACAGGGACTCGAGTTCTCGACAAATTGATCCCGGATGGTTCTGTGGACTTCTTCGCAGTGTTTTCTTCTACGAGCCTACTGATCGGTCCACCGGGACAGGCTGACTATGCCTCGGCAAATGCGGTAATTTGCGCACACGCCTTAGCTCGAAAAGACGGTCTCTGCATCGATTGGGGCGTTTGGTCCGGCGTTGGTCTTGCACAAAAAACATATGGTGCGGTGTTGCCCGATGGCTGCGTTGAGGATCATCCATTTCTCGGCATCAGAAGTTCGCAAGAATCGAGTGTTTGTTACTCTGCGCTCTATCGACCTCATGATCTTTGGGTACTAAACGAGCACCGGCTCGGCGGCGTTCCAGTGTTTCCTGGCACGGGCTATGTCGAGATTGCAGCTGCGGCGGCTCGTGTTGAGCTTGACCAAAGCACGCTTGAGATCCAAAATCTCTCCTTTGAGGCACCTATGCGATTTGCGGGTGATGTGCCGCGGCTGGTTTTGACTTCTCTGAAGCCATCTGCACTCGGCTACGAACTGGAGATTGCGAGCAAGTCTGTTTTCGGAGATACGACTACAAGGCATGCAGTTGCTGAAGTGCATTCGCCGTCAGAGCACGAAATCCCTACTTGGGCGGACACGTTGCTCGGGGTTCGCGCTGAAGACTGCGAACAGATTGGTATTCGGCACCCCGATCCGGAAGTTCTGGAGTTTGGGGAAAGATGGCGTTCAATCAAGTTCGTCGGCACAGCGCCGGAAGAAATCACACTTGGACTCATCGAGTTGCCGTCTCGGTTTGATGCAGATTTCAATACTTTTGAGACACATCCTTCTCTACTGGATATCGCCGCAACAATCGGGTTGCAATCGATTGAGGATGGATATGGGAATGATGGTCTCTACGTGCCGATTTCCGTGAAGAGCGTGAAGCTTTACGCACCGATCTCGGGAAGCCTCAAAGCGATTGCCCGTTTGGTCGATGCTGAAGTTGGGCGTTTTGCAGTATTTAATGTTGCCGTGACCGACGCTCAGGGCCGGTTGCTGGCGGTGCTTGAGCAGTTTGCCTTGCGACGAGTCTCTTTGTCGACGATCAACGCTAATATTGAGGAAGAAGGGTCGTCACTGATCGAAGAAATGGTGACAAAGGGTATCCGGGCGGAAGACGCGGACGAGGTTTTTGGTCGCGTCTTTAACAGTAAATTGAGCCGCCTCACCGTGAGTTCGATTGAGTTACCGCAGTTGCGGCATGCTTTGTCTGTCTCTCTTGCGCCGACCCAGCAGAGAGAGCCCAATCGTTCAGAAGGTCCTTCCGGCGATTACGCAGACAAAGTTGAAGGAACGATTGCAGAAATCTGGAGCAATCTACTTGGAGTGGAGCGTATTGGTGTTGACGATGACTTCTTTGATCTCGGCGGTCACTCTCTTGCGGCGGTTCGCTTGTTCGCACAAATTCGAAAGGCATATGGCGTTTCACTTCCGTTGTCTTCTCTATTTGAGGCACCGACAATCAGCAAGCTTGCGCTCTTGGTGAAAGAAGAAGCAGATATTCCAGAAGAGCAAGCCGCGGACTCGGTGAAACAAGACGTGACGGAACCTGTAGCAATAGCGTCGGTTCAAGCGCCGGAGGCCAAGCGCGCATGGTCGCCGCTTGTACGCATTTGCGCAGGCGAAACTGGCCGGCAGCCATTGTTCGGCATCCATGGTGCGGGTGGAAATGTGTTGTACTTCAACGCTTTATCTCGGCATCTCGGCGGCGATCAACCGTTCTATGCTCTCGAAGCGCTCGGTGCAGACGGCAGGAATGTGGAGCCGCACCAGACAATCGAAGAGATGGCGGCTTGTTATCTCGATGCAATCCGGACGATCCAGCCACATGGGCCCTACCATCTAACCGGCTATTCTGGTGGTGGTGTTATTGCCTATGAGATTGCCCAAATGCTTCGCAAAGTGAATGACAGGGCAGAATTGGTGATAATGCTCGATACCATTTGCCCTGCGGCGGTTAGTAGGAGTGCTACTCCAATTCAACACTTTAAAAATGCACTAAAAAATCCAAGGTATCCGATCGCTTTGCTCAGGGCGTTAAAAAAGCAAAAAGACACCATGCGGGCTCAGGCCGATATGCTGCTTAGAACGGTGGATCATGCGATGCGTGGAGATGATCTTCCCTTGGATGCTATAGAGTTTAAAATTAGCCGACACTTTGCCAATGTTCAGCGCAAATACGAGGTGACTGGCTATCCCGGTGATATTGTCATAATGCGTGCCATGGAGGCGGGCCTCTTTTTCACGCGAGGTGGTAAGCAGCTTGGTTGGCAGGACTATGTATCCGGCTCGATTGAAGTGATTGAGTTTGATTGTTCGCATGCAACAATGGTGAGCGAACCCACAATCGGAGAAGTTGCAAAGACGATACGCCGCCATCTCGACGCAAAGAACGTAACGGATTTGGGTGGCGCGGATGAAAGACTAGTGTCGTAGCAGTGGCTGAAAAAAGACTCATATACGTATCCTATTTGCCGCTTGGAGGTATTCGAGGAGTCTTTTCGGACACATCGTTTCCAGCGAACATTCTGGAAAAAGCTTCGCGCTACCGATGCGAGGCTGACCGAGTCTCATTCCTTGCGTCTCACCATCTTCAGAGATTGGTCGCCGCCAGTTTTATTGGTGTTGAACCACGCGATGTGAATATTCGGCACTCCAGTACCGGGCGACCGGAGATTCGCGTCCCGGGTGTCCATGGCCCGCAAATACCGCAGATAACTGCCTCAAGACGCAGAGGATTGATTGCGGTTGCTGTCTCCGATGTCCCGACCATAGGAATTGATGTGGAGCTAGATTGCCAGATCGAAGAAGCTATGGATCTCCTTAGTCCATTCTTGGCACAGGAATCCTTGGCGAGAATCTCGCTAAGTGTTGGCAATGAATGCAATCTGGACTTTTTGACTTCATGGACATTGATTGAGGCATGTGGAAAGGCGGTTGGGGACGGTCTGCTTGCTTTCGATGGAGATTTGACGATCAGGCAAGTTGCAAAGAGGAGGTATTATTTGACTTCGTCAAAGGGAAGTTGGCAAGGTTTGAGCCGAAGAGTCCACAATGAGTATGTTATCGCTGTTGCCTGGACGGCTTCTGAAGCGCGTCCCGAAATAAGATGGCTATGTGGCGAAGACCTGTTCCGATGACTAGGTTTTGACCTAAAGACCTGCCCCTGAAATGTCCAGTGTTTAGGTTTAGTCTGTTCACCAAGGAAGGATACAGACTTGAAAAGAAGAAACCGTTCCGGAGTTTAACAGATCATTCGAGTTCAGGAAAGGTATGAAACTTGGCATAGTTCGAATGTCGATGGCGCACCGACTGTCAAAGGATGTTAGAATCTGACAGGTGTTGTTTGGATGCAGCTAAGGGTCAGACCTCAACAGAGAAACTAAAAAGTGCGGTCACTAAGGAGAGCAGGCCGAAATCTGTCAATTGTGTCCTTCCCTCGGGGAACTGGGCCACTACACTGGCTCCGGAAGGGGATTAGTCATGGCGAGGAAGCGACATTCGAACCAAGATATCTTGAAGCTGCTGCGTGGACGGTACTGATTGCCGACGCCTGAGAAATAATGTAGATTACACACGTAAATGGTTGAGTAAGTATATGGCTAAAGGTAATAAAATCCTTGTTGCAGTGCTCACTATGTCCAAGGCTGCAGCTGATCTTGAAGGGCTGCTAAATGGTCTTCGATCGTTATTGATGCCTAAAGGTTCAGAAGTCTATTTTGTTCTCATTCAAAACGGTGTCTCATCACCGACTATAGGCTCGAGCGAATTAGGCCTTACCGATTATAGAAACCCAAATGTCATTTCTGTGGAGAGGTTGGGCATTCCGCAGGCTAGGAATGCTGCATTGAAGTATGCGCAGGAAATGGGTTTCGATTGGTTGGCTTTCTTCGACGACGATGCAATCCCAGATCCCTATTGGATTATCGAGTTATTGGCTCCAACGAGTCGCGGCGGAGTAGATGCTGTTGCCGGGCCTCAGGTGCCTGTGTTCGCCGGAGATACCAAGACGAGGATAAATAGTTCCAAAGTCTATCAGGAGATGAAATGCGCATATGGCACTCAAAGGACATGGGCTGCGACCAACAATGTTATGTTCTCGGTCCAATTTACTGAGGAAATGGGTCTCGAGTTCAACGAGGAAATGCAGTCGGGCGGCAGCGACAAAGAGTTCTTCCTTAGATTCCATTCCTCTGGAGGTAATATTTTTTGGACGGATCGAGCAATTGTTGCGGAGAATATACCGACAAGCCGCTTAACACTCTCATGGATACGTCGCAGAGAGTGGCGCAAGGGAGCTACGGAATTCACAATTCAGAGTGGGGTTCATCGGAGTTTCCGTGCAGCTTCGCTGTGTGCACTTAAATCCATTTACTACTTTCTATCTGCAGCTATCAATCTGCTTCAGACCCTCGACAGCCGAAAATCAGGCTACGTAGATGCGATCGCAGACATAAGTCACGCAGCGGGGCTGGTTTTTGGTATTTCACCTTACTTTCGGCCTCGGAAATATACCTAATGCTTCCGGCGGAATATGGACCAAACCAGATCGGTTCGACGGACGTATTTTCCAAAGTGGTAACTGTCGCATATGCGCTATTTGTGTATTTAATTGCTACTGGATTGTTTGCGCCACTTGGACTTCATCCGACACTTTGGCTGATGGCGTATGCAATATTTATTTTACTAGTTGTTTCAAACTTTGTTGAGTTTCTTGGCGAGGTTATTGACAATCTCGTTTATGTACTTTTTGGGCTTCTTTGCTTGGTGTCCGCGTTATGGTCAGCTGCCCCGGAAGACACGGCCCGCTTTGGAATTCAAGCAACATTCTCGATTCTGATTGCATTGTTTATTGGTATGCGACTCAAGCCTACTGAGCTGTTTTATACTTTTTTGATAGTCTCGGTTCTCGGAGTTGCTATGTCTTGGATCAATCAGGGAGGGTTACTTTTCTCGCCGGTGAATGATAATGGTCTCTTTAGAGGTGCATTCGGTGGAAAGAACTCGTACGGAGAGGCCGCAATGGCGTTGGCTCTGGCATGCCCGATGGCCCTGTTCCTGCTGAGTTCGCGACACGTCTTCATAAAGCTTGCATTGACTGCCGTTCTTGTGGGGGGCTTCCAATTATTATTGAAAAGCCAATCCGCTTCGGGACTGCTGTTGTCAATCGGCGGGGTCATTCTCGTCGTATCAACGCAGATTTTCTTCCGGAGCAAGCTGGCCAGAGCCTTGATGGCGCTATTTTTCTCCATTGTAGTTTCACTTGCTTTAATTACAGCAATAGTGTTTGGCATTGACCTCTGGGGCGCACTACTCGATTCAGTCAACAAAGAAAGTACCCTGACGGGAAGAACTGTTCTATGGGGCCATGCAATGGCGCTTATTCAGGAGCACCCAATTTTGGGAATCGGCGCAAATGGGTTCTGGAATGGGGCCGAGTATAGGAATGAAGTAAGCGCGCTACAGAACATTTATGGTGATCAGGTTCTATCTTTTCATAACCTGGCTTTTGAACTCGCGGTATCCCTTGGAGTATTCGGGCCAATAGTTCATGCCTTAATGGGCTTGAAGACCTTCAAGCTTGGCCTCCTCTATGCCTTTCGGAATGGAGAACCACTGGGTATTTGGGTCTGCGTTTTAGTACTGTGCCTTTACGTTCAGGCTCTTTTTGGCACGACCCTCTATAAGCCACATGAAGCATCTCTGATGCTACTGGTTAGCTTTGGCGTTTCATTGGGCAGAGCCGTCTATCGCGTTGGGGCACCGTATGATTCCTAAGGTGATTTCAAGGGTGGGGAGGTGTGATGTCGACGCTCGCCGTCGGCGCCAATTGTTCGCATCCGGTAGGGAAATCCTTGTGGTTATCCCGACGCTCAATGAAGAAAGGAAGATAGAAGAGTGCTTGCAAAGCCTATATTCTGGTTCGGTGCGCATGGAAGACGCAAGCGTGTTTGTAGCCGATGGCGGCAGTGAGGACAGAACACTAGAGATTTTGACCAAACTATGTGAACAGTATCCGAATCTTCACATAATAAAGAATGAGCAGCGCTTGCAGTCAGCTGCCGTAAACTTGGTTTGCTTCGATCATGCAACGGAGGATCATAAATATCTTGTTCGTTGTGATGCTCATAGCATTTACCCACCAGATTTTGTGGGCCAAGTGGCGGACGGTCTTGCAGGCGACCGGATTGCTTCGTTGGTGGTTTCGATGGATGCTAAAGGAGACTCTGGATTCGGAGAGGCCTTGGCATGGGTGGTTGATACCCGTCTAGGATCCGGCGGCGCTCCCCACAGAGGTAAGAGTATTTCTCGAGAGGTTTCCCATGGGCACCATGCTGGCTTTAATATTCGCTGGTTTCGTGAGATTGGGGGATACGATGAGACTTTTAGCCACAATGAGGATGCGGAATTTGATCTGCGATTGACGAAAGCGGGTGGCGTAATCTGGTTAGAAAGTAGTCTCGGAATTACTTACATAGTTCGTAGGACGCCTTTCCTGCTTGCCAAACAATACTATAATTATGGTTTGGGGAGGGCCAAGACCCTACGGAAGCATTCAATGATGCCGCAACCTCGACAACTCATTCCTGTCGTAAATTTCTTGCTTCTGGTCTCGTCCTTTCTAGGATCTTTTATTGATCCTCTTTTCTTGGTTTGGCCCCTGACTTATTTCGCGATATTGATCGCAGTATCGGTGTGCTGCAGTGTTTCCTTGGGAAAGCTTCATGGAGCTTCAGCTGGAGTGGCATTGGCCATTATTCACAATTGCTGGGCAATTGGTTTTTTAAAGGGTGTGTTCAGGAGAAATCAATTTTAACGGAATACCCTATCTGACTTGGTCCATTGTTATGTTTTGGAATGTGAGGACAGAGAAAGGCGAACATGCGGCACAAGCCGGAGGAAATAGTTCAGAAGCAGCGTCAGTTGGAGCGCCTCATCTGCCAGACATGCCACACCAGAACAGGGGTGGGAGTCGTATGTTAGGCGGGAAACACGATATGCCTGTCCTACTGACTCATAAAATGGGCCGTAATGTCTCAAGGTCGCGTTCAATGGACACTCAATCAATTACTGAGCTTTCAGAACAATCAACTTACGCTATCACAGGTACCAATTCCCCTCTATCGTGAAACTATGAAACTTTTGGGATACATACCAAAGCCGCTTAAAACTTCGTTTGGTGGCTTAGCGCTAGAGATTGGTGCACATGCCCGACTTGCTGTGAGTAACACTATTTCTGGTAGAACTCGACCGACTAAGAAGTTTGTTATCTTTGGGCGTGGGCGATCTGGCTCAACACTACTTGTTGATATGCTCGATAGTCACCCTGACATCAGATGTCTCGGTGAGATCATGAGGTACCCTCCTATCCGACCAGTACAATACGCGGAAGCCGCTTTGGGTTGCGCAGGTGGAAATGTTGTCGGATTCAAGTTGCTAAGCTACCAGATAAGGAATCTCTGGCGTGACTCTCACAAGAGTAACTTGCGCCAATGGATAGTCGATAACAGGGTCATAGTATTTAGAGTGCAGCGCAGTGACTTGCTCCGCCACGCGGTTTCCAACCTATACGCTAGACATCGAAGGGCATTTCACTCTACAGACGCGAAGTCGAGTTTTCACCGCCCGTTTCATATTGATCCAAACGAACTGATTAAGTGGATGGAAGGCAGCGAAGGCCATTTAGAATTCGAAAATTCTTGGTTGGAAGATATTGAATTCGAGAATATCACCTACGAATGCGATCTTGCAGATGGCGTTCAGCAAGAAGCAACGAGAAACCGACTATTGGACATACTTGAGCTGGATAGAAGCGAGTATGCTACCAAGTATAAGCGCGTAACTCCAAGGTGCCTTCAAACTCTGATCGAGAATTATGACGAGGTTCACAGGCACTTGAAGGGCACGAAGTACGAGGTGTTTCTTCCGACGGGTGCTAAAGATTGAGCATGCTTAACCTGCTCCCCTGAGAGTTCGAGTTTATAGGTTAGCTCTGTTCAGGTTTTGGCCTTCCTTTGACCGGTTAGCATATTCGTATGGCGTCAGGCCGGCGAGGTTCGAATGAGGCCGGTTGTGATTCGCGCCATGCCGCAATCATGCCGCAATCATGCGGCAGGCATGGCGCAGAGATGGGAATTGGCGTTCGTTCAGGCATTTTGTGATTCTAGTCGGCGCGCCATGCCGTAATCATGCAGCAGGCATGGCACACAGATGGGAATAGGCGTTCGTTCAGGCATTCCTCTCGCATCCGCCCGCTGGAGATTTCGACCACGCCGTGCTGCGCTGGCTTTCCCGGCGCGCCGCCCGATCTGTTAGTTCCAATTTGATTGTAAGTGCATGATTGGACTGGTTTCCATTAAGATGATGCATCCGGGACCCGGTGGTCGGTCGTCCAATGCACTGCGGCAGATTCCCGCCAACAATTGGTCGCATCAAGTGGGATCTCGCCGATCGCATCGCCTCGCTAATGACAATACTCAGAGCGCTAAACTATATACCGCTTAGATCTTCATTGTGGACTGGATCTGGACGGTATGTTTCTCGGACAGGGACAATGATCCACATAAAAGACACAATAGCATGGCTGATTTAAGCCCAAACGGAAACATTGGCTTCAATTTAGCCACTTTAACTTGGCCTAGCGAACGGTCGCTGCCAGCGTCCCGAAGTTAGCATCGAAGCAGAAAGAGAAGGAAAACAGGTCATGGAACCAGAAGTGATCATCTATGATGCGAGCGAACTCGCTGCTGCTTATGAGACGCTCTCTCAGTCGACTGGCGGCACAATCATTGTTGCATCTGGCGCTAATCTAGGCTCGATCAACCTGTCCAATGGCGGAGATCAGGCGGTCACGATTGTGTCGGAAGACCCGGCCAATCCTGCCGTGATAGAGTCGATTGACCTCGAGAACGTGAGCAATCTGGAGATTGACGGCGTCTTGGTTTCACGAGATGCGGGCCGCATGCTCAACATTGAAGCCAGCACGAACATCACTATTCGAAACTCTGAATTTGCGTCAGATGCCACTCAAACACTGACCGAAGATTTGGTGGGCACATCGGCTCAGGGCGCTGACATCGGGATCGTCCGCGATACTTCTGGCCTGACTCTCGAGAACAATGAGTTTCACGGTTTCTTTCAGGGCATCACCATGTATGAAACAAGTGATGTGCAGATCAACAACAACGAGTGGTACGAATTTCAGGGCGATGGAATCCGGATGGAAGGGGTTCAGCGCGTAGATATCATGAACAACAACTTCTATGATTACTACGGATCTCCCCATTCTGTGAACCACTCTGATTTCATTCAGGTCTGGTCTGTCAACTCGACGGAGACAATAACCAGCGATCTCCGTATCATATCTAACACGATGCATACGGGCGACGGGACGGCGGCGCAGGGAATTTTCATCAATAATGAAGCATTTTCCAAGCGCGGAATTGGTGATTATTATCAGAACATTGAAGTATCTGATAACGTGATTTATTCCGGGATGTGGAATGGTATACGGGTCAACGGAACCGATGGTGCTGTGATATCGAACAATACCTTGCTTTGGAACCAGGACGCCTTCGTAGAGTTCGAGGATGGTCGCGTTCTCTCCCAAACCCCCACCATCCGAGCCGACAACTCCATAAATGTCGAGACGTTCGACAATATTGCGAGAACCGTAAGGGTCAACGATGTTGATCAAGAGCAGAACGTGATGCTGGAATATCGGCAAGAAAGCTCAAGCACCTACGCCTATGACTTGTTCCCGGGGCTGAATCTGGGGGCAGACGCCACGCTCGCCGACCTCGCTCTGGTTGAAGGTAGTGGCGTGGAGGGAGCTGGAGCTTCGCTCTCGCAACCGGGTCAGGTCGAAGATGCGCCGAGCGAACCTGTGTCGCCGCCGCCCGAGAGCGAACCAGTGTCGCCGCCGTCCGAGAGCGAAACCGTGTCGCCGCCGTCCGAGGGCGAGACCGTGTCGCCGCCACCTGAGGACGAGACCGTTGTACCACCCGCAGAAGAAGAAGTTGAAGACAATCCCGACCCGGTGACCGAGCCGAGCGGCGAAGCAGGAATGACCATTCACGGCACCTCAAGCGCCGAGACCATTTCTGGAACAATCGGCGACGATAACATTTTTGGCTATGATCGTGCCGATGTCATTTTTGGCGGAGACGGCAATGACCTGATAGAAGGCGGCGGGGGGTTCGACGACCTCAACGGCGGGCGCGGAGATGATGACCTTCGTGGCGGATCAGGCCACGATGTCCTTAACGGTGGAGAAGGCGCCGACACTCTTTCGGGCGATGCTGGCAATGACACGCTCAACGGTGGCGAAGGTTCAGACGTGATTCAAGGGGGCCGTGGAGGAGATCTGCTGCACGGAGATGCTGGCAACGATTTCTTGTTCGGCGGGATGGGGTCTGACGAGCTATGGGGTGGTGAAGGAGACGACACAATGACCGGTGGAGGAGGGCGTGACGTATTCCACATAGGCCCTGCGAGCGGAAACGATATAATAACCGATTTCCGAATCGGGAAGGACCTCCTCGCGCTGGAATCTGATCCAACGAGCGCTATCCAGACGGACAATGGGTTGCTATTGAGATTTGTTGACGATAGCAGTCTGCATTTGGACGGTGTTACTCTTGAAGAGTACCAGACTGAGTCGGAATTTTTCCTACTCTAACTGTCTTCAAGGGTTTAAGTAACATAATGTATTGATAGTCCAGACACACTGAGGTTTGATTGGCCTCAGGTGTCTGGACCACCGCGCGCCGGTCCTATTTTCCTAAATCCAATACGAATGAGTGCTGAACTCTCCCTTCAAATTCCCTCGTTGCATTGACGTTGCACACTGAAATCAGGCCACTGATTTTTTGGTTATCCGTCCGAATATCGACGGATCCTGTGTAACGGCAGTTTCATTCGATCCGGGGGCAGTTAGAACTACTCCATATAGTATGCATGGCCTCTATTTCTAATCCTATTGGTCAAAGCGTCAGCACGATCCTCGTTGGACGAGAACAACATGAACTGTTTTGAAAACCAGCCAAATGTCGCGCATAAATGTCCAGTTTCCAACATACTCAGAGTCCATTTGAACCCGTTCTTCGTATCCGATTCCACTTCTGCCATGCGTTTGCCAAACTCCAGTTATTCCGGGGCAAGCGCGCAGGTAGCTATGCAACTGTCTTCCATAGTATGACATTTCGCCACTCTGTATCGGACGAGGTCCTACGATACTCATGTCGCCCCGGAGCACATTGATAAATTGCGGCAGTTCGTCGAGGCTGGACTTTCGGAGAAAACTTCCAATGAACGGAATGATTCTTGGATCATTCTTGATTTTTCGGCTGCGGTTATACTCTTTTCGGATTTCCGGGTCAGACTTGAGAAGCTCTTCTAGCGCTCTCTCCGCATCGACCACCATTGTTCTAAATTTGATGCATTGAAACCTTTTCCCATTAAAACCAATGCGCTCCTGCTTGAAGAATACGGGGCCAGGCGCGAAAAGCTTCACGAGTACAATCACCAAGAGAAACAGGGGTAAGAACGCAATGATGGCCATTGTCGAAAAGACGACATCAAAGGCGCGCTTCGATGAGCCCCCAATCGGTGATGTGTATGTGGCAGAGTTGACGACGTCTTCCATTCGTTCCCCCAGTTACTAGTTACCGAAATTTCTTCCAATCGCCGCAGCAGAATACGACCACTGAAAGTAAGCCCGGAGGGAACACCTATCGGAGACTGTTGAAAAGGATCCTCGGGCAAAGCCCGGTTAAAAACTATCCCACCATTACAATCCAAAGCGAAATGCACCACAAATCTCGTCGCCGCGTACCAATACGCACAAATATTTATGATGCCCCACTCCGAGCACACTAATAGGAACACAGTACTACAAGGCTAGAGTTGAGCGCAACCATTTCTGTCCTTCCCCGTAGAACTGGGCCACTACACTGGCTGCAGCAGGGGGTCTTTCATGGCGAGGAAGCGACACTCGGACGAAGACATCTTGAAGTTGCTGCGTGGAATCGAGTTGAAGCTGAGTGCTGGATCGGATGTGGCCTCAGCGTGCCGCAGCTGAATAGCCCGGAGAAAGAGAACGCGCGGTTGAAGAAGATCTTCACCGAACTCGAACTGGACAAGCTCGTTTTCAAGGAAAGCCTTAACCACCTTAAGCCCGGGGCCTGACCACGGAGAAGCTCCGTCAGGCCGTCATCCATACACGCCAGAAGCTCGCGACGTCCGAGCGGCGGACGTGCCGGGTGCTCGGCTTAGGTATACTAGGTGTGGCCTCCATTATGGGGCCAAGCGCATTGACTGAGTTTAATCCGAGTAATCTGGCACAACTGGCAATCCTTGGGGCGGCGCTGTCCTATGCTTTTGCCGGTGTCTGGGGCAGAACTGCCCTTTCGGGCCAACGACCACTTGTGAACGCACTTGGTATGCTGATCGGCAGCACAGTGCTTATGTTTCTGATTGTTCTGTTGCAAAGTTTTGCTGGCCGATCACCTATTTGTAGATATCCACGGGAAGCACGTTGAACTGCCCGCCAATGACTTTGGGCAGGTTCTGTCGCAAACTCTGCCTCACCTGCCAGACCGAACGCAATTCTGTTAACGCGTGCTGGGACATAACCGGAGCAAACCGTGGCGATCTCATGTAAGGGCACGCATTTTCTGAAAGACGTGATCTTGCATGCGGTTTTTTCTACCTGCGCTACGGCGTGTCATACCGGGATCTGGAAGAAATCATGGCGGAACGTGGGCGTTGATCTGGATCATGCAACGCTAAACCGCTGGGTCAGCCGAAATGGAGGCCTCATTGCTGAAGCAGCGCGGTATAGAATGCGCCCCGCAGACTGTTCTTGGCGCATGGATGAGACATATGTGAAAGTGAAGGGCGAGTGGGTTTATCTTGACCGAGCGATCGACAAACACGGCAAGACACTTGAACTCATGTTGTCCGAGCGCCGGAATAAAGCCGCAGCGACGAAGTTCTTCGCTCGCGCGTTTGACGTGAACGGTCTACCGCGCAAGATCGTCATCGACAAAAGTGGCGCCAATACAGCTGGCATCAAGGCGATCAACAAGATGCTCATATGCTACGGCCGTCCGATCCCAATCGAAATGGTCATGCGGAAATACCTCAATAACATCATTGAACAATGATCACCGGTTCATCAAACGAAGGATCAGACCCATGCCGGGATTCAAATCTTTAACTTAAGCCGCATCTATCCTGGCGGACATAGAACTGGTCAACATGATCCGCAAAGGTCAATTCACTCTCGAACTCCATCCGTTTCAGCAGTTCGCCCAACTTGCGGGGTAAACCGCTCACCAATTCCACTGATGCTCTGCCATCTAATAAGTTTGCAACAGAACCAAATGGTCTACCGTTGCTTCGGGAAACAGACAGCGCTCAACGTTCCAAGCGGCAACTGTGAACTCTGCAGGCAAAAGTGCAGACTGTGCCACGCCACCCAGTTGCACTGCGTTCATAGCAGGCAGGGCGGACAACAATGCCCTATGAGCTCCGGCCGTGCGAAGGGCCGAGAGGATACTCGCTCTCTGTTCGTCCGTGACCGCTGGCAGGTCCGCAAAGGTCTGGGTAATCACAGTCTTTGCCCCGTCGCCTTATCAAAAAGCCGCAGCGCGTTTGGCTTCAGGCTGATGCGTGTTTCGCCGATTTTCGCTGCGTGGTCCTTACCCACCAAAACAGTGAAGGGTTGATCAGCAGTCACCCCGTGCAACAGGCGGTGGGCACCAAGTTCTTCAAGGATGTCAACGCGGAATGTGACACTGCCGTGATCGTCCAGCACAACATCCTCAGGGCGAATACCCATCGTGACCGCCCCAGAGTAAGCCTCTTGCACAGACAACGGCCCGCCATAGCCGTTGATCCGGACCTGCCCCTGACCCATTTCCGTCTCGATCAGGTTCATCGGCGGGGCACCCATGAACGAGGCAACGAAAGTTGAAGCCGGGTTGTGATAAATTTCGGAGGGGGTGCCGACCTGTTCGATGCGGCCAGCGTTTAGAACGAAGATGCGGTCTTGGAGGCGTTGTCAACTGTGCGGTTCGACGACATTAACATCGCGGGATGGCCGACCTTTGATCTGTCGACCGTTTGCAATCCGACCGATGACACGGTCGAGCGTTTCATCTGGCTGTTGGAACGACGGTTGGCAAACCCCGCGAAACAAAGCGAGACGATTCTGATCGACCCCTATTTCGTGCCCCGCGGGACTCACAGACTGCTTTTTAGTAGTCGGATACCAGCAGGAAGTCCGGCTCTGCGTCTTCTTCTATGGTTGCAAAGCGCGGGATGGGGTCCTCGAACACGTTGTCAGTTCGGTCGTCGTTCACGGTTGAGACCTCGCCAATCAGGCAATCGCCTTTTTCCGCCCAGAACGCGTGCCAAATGCCGGGCATCAACGTTACGCTTTGGCCGGGCTTCAAACGCAGCAATTCGCCGGGCTGAATTGTGACTGGACAGCTATCGCTGGGAACCACCACCGGGTTGTCACGGTCGATCCCGCCATCGGGGTCCGAGGCATAAATTTCCATCACCAGATCGCCGCCACCCCGGTTGATGATGTCTTCAGCTTTGACGATGTGGCGATGCATAGGAGACAGTTGCTTTTCCCGCGAAGCCAGTAGCTTTTCTGCGTAGAGCATCCCCCGGCCTTTGTTCAGGTCCTGAACGTCGCCATTGCGAAGCGTAAAGAGAAACAAACCTAGCTCATCAAAACGGCCCTGACCGTAGTCGGTGATGTCCCAACCAAGACCGCGACTACGGATGTCCTGTGCCTGAGAGCTGCGCATCTGTTCGGGTGACCAGGTCGCAAAGGGCGGCAGAACCGCCCCGAATGAGTGGATGAAAGCCTGTGCTTCAGACTTAATTTCGTTGATTTCTGATCTTTTCATCTGCGTCCCTCGTGGGGTCAAAGTTCATGCGCCCAGGGCGGGTTCGCCCCAGCGCGGGAGACGGTGATGGCAGCCACTTTTGCACCTTTCAAAAGGGCGGCCCGCAAGTCGCCTGTGCTCAGTGCTCTTAGTTCGGTTTTGGACAGCCGGCCCAACCGGTCCAGCTCGGCCAGAACTCCGGCGTTGAAAGTGTCCCCGGCACCGACCGTGTCAGCCACTTCGACTGCCTGAACTGGCACCGAGGTTTCTGAACTGTCCGCCAGATAGCCGACAGCACCCTCGCGACCACGGGTGACGATTACCACTGCAGGTCCTGCCTGCAGCAGCAAAGGAACCTTTTCTGCCAGAGTTTCAGGCCCTGGGATGATCCAGTCCAGATCCTCATCTGAAACCTTCACGATATCGGACTGTGCAATCATACTATTCAGCCGGGTACGATATCGGGTCTGATCCTTGATGAATCCGGGTCGGATATTCGGGTCCAACATAACTGCCCGATCCGATCCGTGGCGATTCAGCAGCGCGGCGTAGGCGTCTGCACAGGGTTCGCAGGCGAGGCTGATACCGCCGAAATACAAGGCCGAAGCGGCGGGCAATTGCGTCGGCATGTCCTCGGGCAATAGCATTCGGCCAGCCGAGTTTTCGTCTACAAAGCTGTATGTTGCGTGCCCATCCTGAAGTTGGACAAAGGCTAGCGTCGTGGGGCGGTCCGAATGGATTATATGGCTTGTGTCCACGTGACTGTCTTGCAGCGCTTCCGCCAATTGCTGGCCAAACATGTCGGAGGACAGGCCGGTCAATAGCCCGACCGGTGCACCCAGACGCCCAAGTGCAATAGCGGTATTGAAGATCGCGCCTCCCGAGTGGGGCACGAACCCTTGCGCACCTGAGGCGGTCGGTTCGGCGATCATGTCGATCAGGGCTTCACCGCAGCACAGGATCATGCCGAGGTCCTTTCTGTAATGGGGTCAGGCGGCCAGTTTACCGCGCGAGCGCACTTTTGCAGAAATTGTTAGCGCCAACAATGCCAAATTCATCCTGTTCGGACACATACAGGTTCATTGAGCGGCGCAATTCACTGAACCGCCCGCCAGCATTGAAGGCATCCCGGAACGCATCCTTAAACAGCCATCGGTTCTTTTCGGCCACTCCGCCTACAAGAAAGACACCGCCTGTGGGCATGAATGCAACGGCTAAATCGCCCATCAATGCCCCAAGATGGGTTGTGAACATGTGGGCTGCTTTGACGGCGACCGGGTTAGTTTTTGATTGCGCGTCCTGTAAAATATCCTTGGCGGTGCGCAGTGGGGCGTCAGATTGGCCAGCGGCCAAGCTGGCCGCCTTGTAAAGAATTGGCAAGCCGGTACCGCTTAGGAACATTTCCGCTTCCAAAACGAGGCTGTCGTCGAAGAAACAGTCCGGGGCGACGTGGCGAGCGGCTTTGAAGATTTCCACTTCATCCTCGTGGCGAGGTGAAAGACCAACATGCCCGCCTTCACCGGACGCAGTGTGGTATCGCCCTTCCGAATACAACAGAGCACCAACGCCAAGCCCTGTACCCGGGCCCACCACTAGACGCGTTCCAGCGGGTGGGGTTGCTGCCCCCTGCAGAACTTCGACATCGTCGCCAGTGATTTCGGCGACGGACCATGCAGCGGCAGTAAAGTCGTTGATAACAAACGTATGCTGCGCGCCGGTTGCCTTGCCTATGTCGCGCTCTGACAGATCTAGATGCGCATTCGTCAACCGGATCGTCCCGTCCTTGACCGGGCCAGCTCCGGCCGCAACGACAGCGCGGGGATCGGTGCCAAGCTCGTCGCGCAGGCTGTGAAAGGCGTCCAGCAACTCGGACAGCGAGCCGGTCGGGTATTTGCGAAGGTCCGTCAGTTCTCCGTTTGAAATAACACCCAGACGGGTATTGGTTCCGCCAATATCCGCAACAAGGTTCCAATGTTCGTGCATGGCGCCTGCAGGTTGGGCCATCGGCAGAGAAACGGAACTTCCGGCCAGAGCGGTTTTCAACGCGTTGTACGACGCCTTGGGTGTGCGCTCCAGCGTATCAAAGTCGACGTCGACCAGCCCGAACCGCTTTTCATAGCCAAAGGACCATTCGTAATTGTCCAGCAACGACCAAATGAAATAGCCCTTGACCGGTACGCCTTGCTCAATTGCGTTTTGGACTGCGGCCAGATGTCCGTTCAGGTAGTCGATGCGGTCGTCATCCTGCTGACGCTCGGGGCTGGCCATGCCGTTTTCGGTGACAAAGATCGGCAGATCGCCAGTGTGATCGCGCATGGTGCGTGTCAGGAAGCGTGTCAGGGCGTCAGGCTCAATCTCCCACCCCATCTGGGTCTTGGGCAGCGGGCCGGGGATTTCCTTCAGGCTGGGCCACGCAGTTTCATCGGGCGCAATCAGTTTGCGGGTGTAGTAGTTCAATCCGCACCAGTCGACGGGTGTGCCGATGGTGTCGAAATCGTCCTGCCAGCCAGAGGGTAGGTGAGGTTCCAGCCCGTCCAGCACGTTTTGCGGATAGGCTTTATTGAACACCCCGCTCAGGAAAAAGCGGTTATAAATTCCGTCATAAAGATCAGCAGCCTTGCGTGCGCCGGGGCTGTCATCGGCGGGTTCAGCCCATTCCAGATTAAACACAGCGCCCAAGTTGGACATTCCCAAACCGCGCATCGCCTCAATGGCACGACCATGAGCAAGCAGGACATGATGCATCGCACGGGCTGTGGCGCGGATGTCGCGCAGGCCCGGTGCGTGATGGCCTTCAAAATGGCTCAGCCAGCTGACGCACCAGGGTTCATTGATTGGGGCTACGCTGTACATGCGGTCCCCGACCCGGCCCATTATAATCTCGGTGAAATCTGCGAACCAATGTGCGATATCGCGATTTCGCCATCCGCCAAGATCGGCGAGGGGCGAGGGCAGCTCCCAGTGGTACAGGGTCGCACAGGGGCGAATGCCGCGTTCCAGAAGTGCGTCGGCCAGGCGATCGTAATAGTCCAAGCCAGCTTGGTTCACCGTACCACGCCCTTCGGGCAACACGCGCGCCCAACTGGTTGAGAAGCGATAGCAGTCGAAACCGGCATCACGCACCAGATCGAAATCCTGCGGATAGCGATGTAGATGGTCACAAGCCAGATCGCCATTCTCATTGCGCACCACATTGCCGGGTGATGCTGCAAATGTATCCCAATGGGTCTGCCCAGCGCCGCCCTGAGCGTGTCCTTCGATCTGGTAGGCAGAAGTTGCAACGCCAAAGAGGAAGTCTTTGGGGAAATCCGAACGCGTGTATTTCATTTTCAGAACCTGTTTGGGGCGGGGCCGGTCGAGCCGCCAACTACCAGTTCGGCCTCCAGCAATCTAGTTTTTACGGGATCTTCCGGGGATTTGATGCGCTCGATCAACATCTCTGCCGCCATTTCACCGGCCTGACGAACCGAGGATCGGGTGGCCGTGAAAATCGGCACATCCTGACCGTTCTTGAGGTATGAGAGGTCGTCATCATGGGCAATGACCGAGACATCTTTTCCCATTTCCAACCCCGCCTCGTTTAGCGCGCGCCGCACGCCAATGGCAGAAATCATCGATGACGTCAGAATGGCGGTTGGCGGTTCATCCAGACGCAGCATGTCGCGCGTTTCGTGATGCCCATAGACCTCGGTCATCTCGGCGCTGCGCATCAGATCGGGGTCGGGGGACAGGCCGGCATCATCTAGCGCCTCAAGATACCCTGCACGTCGGCGTTGGGCGAAATCCATATCCTCAAGCCCGTTGATCAGCGCGATGCGGCGATGTCCAAGATCGATCAGAAACCGGGTCGCGCGCAGGAATGAGCTTTTATTGTTCACGTCAATCCAATCATAGGGCACGTCCACGCCAGTTGATCTGCCGTGTACGATGAACGGCACACCCATCCGGTTCAAGACCTCGATTCTGTGTTCGTTGACCTTTGGGCCTTGCAGAACCACCCCATCGACCGCGCCGCGTTGAAACAGGCTGCGATATGCCTCCTCGATCGAGGTGTCGTCGGCGTTGGTGAACATCATGTCATAGCCATGATCTCCATACTTGCGGGCGGCACCGGCGACGAAATCCCCGAAGATCGGGTTCACCATTTCATGCTGTGACGAACTTGGGATCACGTGACCAATTACCATGGATCGTCCAGTCGCCAAGCCCTTGGCTCGGCTGTTCGGACGGTATCCGTGTTTGGCTGCGGCGGCCTGAACACGAATGCGCGTGTCCTCATTTACCTCGGGATAGCCATTCAGCGCGCGGCTGACCGTGGTCTGGGACAGGCCGAGAATTTCTGAGAGCTGCTTTAGGTTCATCGTCGATTCAAAGCGCCTTCAATTTTTTCTGTTTCGTGTATTGCGGGCGGTTTTCACCCTTAGACACGTTTTTCCCTGATTGGGTTTCAATATTAATATTTTGGGGCGCAGTAAACAGATTATTGACATATTTTGAATGTTAGCGGATAAAGCTCAACATCCAAAGCGCTTTGAAAATGAGTCTTGCAGGCGCTTAGTAATGTTGGGAGGAAGCTTCATGAAACACTCGCTTTATGCAGGAGCGGCGACGTTCGCCCTGATGGCGGGCGCGGCGCAGGCCGACAAGGTTACCGTGTTCGGCCCATGGCTGGGGCCTGATCAGGAGAATGTCGAAAAGGTGCTGGATGGCTTTGCCGCCGCAACCGGGCACGAATACGCCTATGTCGGATCGGATAGCTTCGAACAGCAAATCAGAATCGATGCCGAGGCAGGGTCGGCGCCCAATGTAGCAGTGTTCCCCCAGCCCGGCTTGGCTTCGGATATGGCCAAGGCGGGGTTTCTGACACCGCTTGGCGATGGGACTGCAGACTGGATTCGTGACAACTATGCCGCCGGGCAGTCGTGGGTTGATCTGGGGACCTATGCGGGTCCTGGCGGCCAGGATCATCTGTATGGCTTTTTCTACAAGGTCGACGTGAAGTCGCTTGTCTGGTTTGTGCCCGAGAACTTTGAAGATGCCGGGTACGAAGTCCCCACCACGATGGAGGAACTGAAGGCGCTGACAGACCAGATCGTGGCCGATGGCGAAACGCCGTGGTGCATCGGTTTGGGCTCCGGTGGCGCGACTGGCTGGCCGGCGACCGACTGGGTCGAGGACATGATGCTGCGCACACAATCGCCTGAGGATTATGATGCCTGGGTCGCAAACGAGCTGAAGTTCAACGATCCGAAGGTTGTTGCTGCGATCGAAGAATTCGGCGCGTTTGCCCGCAATGATGACTATGTGGCCGGTGGTGCCGGTGCAGTTGCCACAACAGATTTCCGCGACAGCCCGAAGGGCATGTTCAGCTCGCCTCCGCAGTGTTACATGCACCGCCAGGCCTCGTTCATTCCGGCCTTCTTCCCGGAAGGCACGGTTGTAGGTGAGGATGCTGATTTCTTCTATTTCCCGGCGTACGAAAGCAAGGACCTTGGCAGCCCTGTACTGGGTGCCGGTACGGTTTGGGCGATCACAAACGACAGCCCCGGCGCGCATGCGTTGATCGAATACCTGCAAACGCCAGAGGCGCACGAAACATGGATGGCGCTGACCGGCTTCCTGACACCGCATAAGGGCGTCGATACCTCGGTGTTCTCAGACCCGACTTTGAAGAAGATGAACGACATTCTTCTGGGGGCGACAACCTTCCGGTTTGACGGGTCCGACCTGATGCCAGGTGGTGTGGGCGCGGGCACGTTCTGGACGGGAATGGTCGACTATACCGGGGGTACTCCGGCGCAAGAGGTTGCCGATGAAATCCAGTCTTCCTGGGACGCATTGGACTAATCGATTGAAACCGGGCGACCCGCAAAAGCGGGCCGCCTGACCCCTCCGTCGCAAGGGAGAGCGGCATGCATCCGGCATTTCAGGGCCTGCTGACCATCGCCATCGGCGTGTCAGGTTGCGTGGGCTATTTCTACCTATCCAATCAGTTTCTGGACAAAGTTCTGTTCCCGCCTCGCGGGCCGAACGCTGGCCGTAACATCAACCGCGCGAACATGATCCGGCCTTGGTTGTTCCTGTTTCCGGCGTTGGCTGCGTTGGGGCTGTATCTGGCCTATCCGGTCGTCGAAACGCTGCGCCTTTCGCTGACGGATCGGGTCCCGGGCGGTGGGTACGAATGGGTTGGCTTGGACAACTATGTCCAGATGGCCAACGAACCCAAGTTTTGGGAAGCGATGCGCAACAATATGTTCTGGCTGATCGTCGTGCCCGCCATGTCGACAGCCTTTGGCCTGCTTGTAGCGCAACTGACTGACCGCATCCGTTGGGGGAACATCGCCAAGTCTCTGATCTTTATGCCCATGGCGATCTCGTTCGTGGGGGCCTCGGTCATCTGGAAACTGGTCTACGACACCCGCCCGGCCGAGCAGGATCAGATCGGCATGCTCAACGCGCTGTACCTGTTTTTCGGCGGGACCGAGCCGCAGACCTGGCTGACGATCCCTTTCTGGAACAGTTTCTTCCTGATGGTTGTCCTGATCTGGATTCAAACCGGGTTTGCCATGGTCATTCTGTCAGCTGCCCTGCGTGGCATCCCCGAGGAGACCGTCGAAGCGGCCATTCTGGATGGCGCCAACCCGTTTCAGATCTTTTTCCGGATCAAAGTGCCTCAGATCAAGACAACAATACTGGTCGTATGGACCACGATCACGATTACCGTTCTGAAGGTCTTCGACATCGTCTTCGCCATGACCAACGGCCAGTGGGAGACGCAGGTTTTGGCCAACTACATGTATGACAAGCTGTTTCGGGCCAATGACTGGGGCGTGGGCTCAGCCTCGGCCATGGTGATCATGTTGCTGGTCGCTCCGATCCTCGTTTGGAACGTGCGCAATGCGCGCAAAGAGATGGAGTAGGCCGTGAACGATATTGCTGGAACCAAACCTGCCCTCAGATGGGTAGTTCACGCCTCGGTCATCTTCCTGGTGGTTCTGTGGGTCGTGCCAACTCTTGGGCTGCTGATCTCATCCTTCCGCACGGCTGACCAGATTGCGACCAGCGGTTGGTGGCGGTCGCTGTTTCCGTCCGAGCAGAACCTGACTCTGCGCAGCGCGGCACCTGACACGCAGGTGCTGGAAAACGGAATGTACGTGATCGAGGGCAACCTATTTGGCGACGAAACCAAAGCCGCGATTTCAAAATGGGGTGTCAGCTCCAGGGCCGTTGATGCATTCGCCCCCGGAGATACTGCAGAATTGCGCAAAGGTGGGACAATCACGGTCGATGCCAAAGGCAACTACCGGATGCAGAACTTGGAGGAGTTCACGGGCAGCCGCGGGTCACGTGTCTTCGTAACGGCCGAATTGCCCCCTGAGTTCACCTTGGACAATTACCATAAGGTCTTGCTGGCCGAGGACAGCACCGACAGCATGGGGCGGGCGTTCTTCAATACGCTGACCGTAACAATTCCGGCCACCATTATCCCGATCCTCGTTGCAGCTTTTGCGGCATATGCCTTGGCGTGGATGGATTTCCCCGGACGAGCGCTGCTTATTGCTGCCGTCGTGGGTTTGCTGGTCGTCCCACTGCAGTTGGCCCTGATCCCGCTTTTGAAATTCCACCTCAATATTGGCATTGGTAAAGGTTATCTGGGGGTCTGGCTGGCCCATACTGGTTTCGGCATGCCTCTGGCGATCTACCTGTTGCGCAACTACATGGCCGGGCTGCCTCGAGACCTGATCGAAAACGCACGGGTTGATGGCGCGACCGAATTCCAAATCTTTACCAAGCTGATCCTGCCGCTCAGCTTCCCGGCGCTGGCGTCATTCGCAATCTTCCAGTTCCTCTGGACGTGGAATGACTTGTTGGTCGCTAAGGTCTTCCTGATCGACGCGTCGGGCCAAACTACCGTTATGACCAACCGCATCGTCGAGCTATTGGGCACACGCGGCGGCAACTGGGAAATCCTCGCCACGGCGGCATTTGTTTCAATCGCCGTACCGCTGGCTGTCTTCTTCGCAATGCAAAAATACCTGGTCCGTGGCCTGTTGGCCGGGTCCGTCAAATAGAGGCGTCTGATGAACGTGCAGAACACCGTGGAACTCAACAAAGCAACCAAAGCATCGTCCGACTGGTGGCGTGGCGGGGTCATCTATCAGATCTATCCGCGCAGCTTTCAGGACAGCAATGGTGATGGAATCGGAGACTTGAAAGGTATCACCCAGCGCTTGGAATACATCGCTTCGCTGGGCGTTGACGCCATCTGGATTTCTCCGTTCTTTAAGTCGCCGATGAAGGATTTCGGGTATGATGTCAGCGACTATCGCGATGTCGATCCGATGTTCGGGACCATGAAGGACTTTAAAGAACTTCTGGATCGCGCGCATGTGCACGGTCTGAAGGTGATGATCGATCTGGTGCTGTCGCACACATCGGATCAGCACCCATGGTTCAAAGAAAGCCGGTCCAATCGCGAGAATGACAAGTCCGACTGGTACGTCTGGGCTGATCCCAAGCCCGACGGCACGCCGCCGAACAACTGGCTGTCGATCTTTGGCGGTTCGGCTTGGCAGTGGGATTCTCGCCGCCTGCAGTATTACCTGCACAACTTCCTCACGTCGCAACCGGACCTGAATTTTCATTGCGCGGATGTGCAGGATGCCTTGTTGGATGTGGCGCGGTTCTGGTTAGATCTCGGCGTCGATGGGTTCCGATTGGATACCATCAACTTCTATTTCCACGACAAGCAACTGCGTGACAATCCTGGCCTGCCCATGGATCAGCGCAATGCTTCAATCGCGCCGATGGTGAACCCGTATAATCATCAGGATCACCTCTATTCCAAGAGCCAGCCCGAGAACATTGCCTTCCTTGAGCGGTTACGCGCGCTGACCGACGAGTATGAGGGCCGCGCCTGTTTGGGCGAGGTCGGTGACGCACAGCGCGGACTCGAGATCATGGGCGAATACACCAGCGGCGATAAGCGCATGCACATGTGTTATGCGTTTGAGTTCCTGGAAAAGCGCGTTTTGACAGCGACTTACGCCAAGCAAGTGTTCGACCAACTGGAAGAGAAGGCGGGCGACGCGTGGCCATGCTGGGCATTCTCGAACCACGACGTTCAGCGTCACGCGTCCCGGTGGGAGTTGGACGACGCGGCGCTCCGTCAGCACGCAGTTCTGATGATGTGCCTTCGCGGATCAGCTTGCCTGTATCAAGGCGAGGAACTGGGCCTGCCCGAAGCGGATGTTCCCTTTGAGCTCCTGCAAGACCCCTATGGCATTGAATTCTGGCCGGAATTCAAAGGGCGCGATGGTTGCCGCACGCCTATGGTCTGGGCCGCGCAGGACGAACAATCCGGTTTCACTTCAGGAACCCCCTGGCTACCGGTTAGCCAGACTCAGGCTGACCAAGCTGTTGACCGATTGGAACAGGAGGCCAACTCGATGTTGCACCACTATCGCCGCGCCATCGCGCTGCGTCATGCGCATTCTGCGCTGATGTCCGGTCGGCAGATCGATATGAAACAGTCGGGCCCAATCCTGTCGTTCCTGCGCGAGAATGGCACCGAACAGGTGTTCTGCGCGTTCAATCTGGAGACAGAACCAGCAAGGGTCACTCTGCCGGACGGCGAATGGCAGGTTATCGGGGAGGAATTGGGCAGCGTCGTAGGGGCGGGTACAGTGACCCTCGGCGCGGCCCAATTCTGTCTGATGCAGCGGGTGCGGGGGTAAGCTATGTCGGAACTCAATCTCACGGATGTGGCGAAGACCTATGGCAATGTCGATGTCCTCAAGAACATCAATCTGGATATTGAACGCGGTGAGTTGATCGTGTTTGTCGGTCCCTCCGGCTGCGGTAAATCCACTTTGTTGCGCATGATTGCGGGGCTCGAAAAGATCACCGGCGGGACGCTGGAGATCGAGGGGCAGGTCATGAATGACGTTCCCCCGGCACAAAGGGGCATCGCAATGGTGTTCCAGAGTTACGCGCTATACCCGCACATGACGGTGCGCGAGAATATGGCCTTTGCTCTGAAGATCGCCAAAATGCCGTCGGACGAGGTAGACGCAGCCGTCGAGCGCGCTGCTCGTATTCTGCAGCTTGAACCGTTTCTGGACCGCCTGCCCAAGGCTCTGTCCGGTGGTCAGCGCCAGCGGGTCGCCATTGGTCGGGCCATCGTGCGTGATCCGAAGGTATACTTGTTTGATGAACCTCTTTCTAACCTTGACGCCGCTTTGCGGGTCGCTACGCGGATCGAGATCGCACGTTTGAAAGAGGCGATGCCGGACAGCACGATGATCTATGTCACTCACGATCAGGTCGAGGCGATGACGTTGGCCAGTCGGATCGTGGTCCTTGCCAACAAGGGAATTGCGCAGGTGGGTACACCGCTTGAGTTGTACGAAACGCCTGACAACGAGTTTGTCGCCCAGTTCATTGGCTCCCCGGCAATGAACCTGTTGCCGGGCGTCATCACGCAGACTGGAGAGCAAACCGTCGTAAAGCTTGATGGCGGCGGGACCGCGGTTTCCGACATCGCCACAACAGAGGCAGACGCGGGAAAGCAAGTGAACATTGGGGTCCGTCCCGAGGATTTTCACCCAGTCGACGCCAATCCGATTTTGGAAGGTGTCGTGGATTTCACTGAAGCTCTGGGTGAGGTCACGCTGCTCTACTTCGCAGCCAAGGACGGCGAAGACGCCACTATCGCCAAACTGCCGGGTGTTCAGAAAAATATGCGGGGACAAAGTGTCGCCGTATCAGCAGAACCGGAAAAGGTTCACCTGTTTCATCAGGGGCTTTCCATGCGGCATTAACCCAGGCGGCAGCCAAGCTTGACAAGAGCAGCGTCCCTGTTTCAAGCTAATTGAAACGTTTCAATTGGCTATGGCACCTGTCTATGCGAATTTCGGCGCAGCTTTATACCGTGCGGAAAGTTGGGGATCTAAAGACCCAGCTTGAATTGGTTGCGGGCTGCGGATTTACCGACATTGAAACCATCGGGTTCCACGACAGCACGCCAATTCAGGTCGCGCAGCTGGCTCAACAGGCGGGGCTTACCGTTCGGTCCGCACATTTTGATTGGACCGAGTTCGAAACCCGCTTTGACGAAATAGTGGACTTTCTAGGGCTGGTGGATTGCCCAGTGGCCATCATGCCTTGGTTGGCGCCCGAAGAAAGACCCCAATCAACTGACAGCTGGGTCGCGATGGCGCAGCAACTGACCGTATGGGCCGACCAGTTGTCGCATCATGGGGTTCGCCTGGCCTATCACAACCATGATTTTGACCTACTGGGGCGAATTGGTGAAACACCGTTGGACATCATCCTGTCGCATCACAACCTGCACTGGCAGCCAGATCTGGGATGGCTGGTTCTAACTGATCCAAACCCGATCGAGTTGCTGCGCAGGTATTCCGACAAGATCGTTTCCGTTCATGCCAAGGACGTCAACCCGTCAGGCGGGCAGGGCGATGAACGTTGGCGCGACTTAGGCCACGGAGTGGTTGATTGGGCTACGGTTTTGGGTGTTTTGGCCAACAGCAATTGCGCCGATCTGTTTGTCGAACATGACGAAACGCCAAATGCGCCCAAGACATTGCGAACAGGGCGCAAGTATCTGTCCCTGCATCTGTTGGCTGGGGCAGGGTAATGGCCCGCGCGACCATCAAATCGATCTCCAAGGAAACCGGTTATTCGGTCGGGACGGTTTCGAATGCGTTGCGAGGGTCAGAGACAGTCAGGGAAGAAACGCGAACGGAAATTCAAGCCGCTGCTGCCCGACTTGGCTATCGCGTGAACATGGATGGGTTGAAACTGCGCACCAATAAATCCTACCGCGTTGCGGTTTTGGTCAGTGTGTCCGCCGATGCAGAGGAAGAGTGGGAAGGCGTGGAATTCACCCGTATTCTGGCTGGGATTTCGACCGCTCTGAAAGGGTCTCGGTATGAGCTGAGCGTTTTCAATGTAGCCAACCTGGAAGACGCGATGGGGGCATTGAGGAAGATCGTTCAGGACGGGCTTGCCGATGGCGTCATCTTTTCTGGAACGCTGCATCACGATCCGCGCATCGCTTTTCTTCAGCAAAACGCATTCCCTTTTGTCACAATGGGGATGAGCGACGGCGAAACCCCTCATGCCTATGTAGATATCGACAGTCAGGCAGCAGCTTACGATGCGACCGAGCGACTGGTGCGATTGGGGCATCGGCGCATTTCCTTGGTGAACCCTCCATGTGATCTGATTTATGCGACGCAACGCCAACAGGGGTACGCGCAGGCATTGTCAGCCGAAGGTTTACCAGTCGATTCCTCATTGATTTTCAACGGACCGACGACGGCGCGGACCGGGCGGCAAGCCTTTGAGGCAATGATGCAACTAACCGATCGTCCCACGGCATGCATTTGCGCCAACGAAGCGATGACCCTGGGTGTTTTGTCCGCTGCTCACAAGGCAGGCGTCTGCATTGGGCAGGACCTGGTCGTTATCTCGACGGATGACCTGCAACTCAGCCGATACTTCGTGCCGCCGCCCAGCACCTATTATGTCCCCATTGAGGAAACCAGCCGCCTGCTGGGAGAGTTTATCCTGAAAGCTCTGGACGGGGCGAAGCCATCGGAGACCCAAAAAAAGATCAGGGCCAACCTAATCGAGCGGCAACCTGACACCCATGCGCAGAAAAGTGCGCACAACGTGAACCAACAGAGGAGTACTGAAGATGATTAAGAGACTATTGGCTGCAGCAGCAGTGACTGCCATCTTCGCGCCAACGGCGTTTGCTGCTGATCTTGAGGGTCGTGTGCTGAAGATCGGCACCGACGCAACCTATCCCCCGATGGAAACCGTAGACGAGACGACCGGGCAAATCGTGGGCTTTGATGTCGACGTTATGAATGCAATCTGCGAGCAGGTTAACTGCGTCCCGAATTTCGTGAACACTGCGTGGGACGGTATTTTTGCGGCACTTCAGCAGGGTGAATTTGATCTGGTGATTTCAGGCGTTTCTATCACGCCAGAACGCGAGGAAAGCATGGACTTTTCCGAGCCGTACATCGTCGTCAGCCAGGCAATCCTGTTGCAGGTCGATAATGCCGACATGACGCTGGACGATTTCAAAGCGGGCGGGCAGAAACTGGCCGCGCAAACGGGAACCACCAACGCGCAACTGGCCGAAGAACTGGTCGGGCGTGAGAATGTCAGCCTGTACGACAACTTTTCGGCCGCGATTCTGGCGCTGCAGAATGCGGATGTGCAGGGCGTCATCATCGACGGCACCTCGGCCGCAGCATATGAACAGGAATTTGCGGGCGAGCTGACCGTAGGGATCACCGGTCTGCAGTCGGATCCGTTGGGCATCGTGTTTCAGGAAGGCGACGCCACAGTTGATGCCATCAATGAAGGACTGGCGGCTATCAAAGCCGACGGCACGCTGGACAAGCTTGTCGCAAAATATTGGGGCACGGAATAACCGCCCACAGCTCAAGTGACCCGACGGCGCGCACGTCGGGTCAAATCTCAGCAGAGAGGTTTCATGACCCGTCTAAGCTCGATCCGCCCGAGCAATCTTGTTCTGCTCGCCGCCGCTCCGTTCATTGTCTATCTGTTTGCATCATCCTCGAAATACCTCAGATCGCTGACGGCGATCCTTGGGATCGGTGATAATGCGGGCCCGATTTTCATCGGGTTCCTGTTGGTGCTTTCCGTGGCCGTTCTGGGGTACCTCAGCGCGCGTGTGGCCAGGTTTCGTGATGCCGCTCCGCGCTGGTCGCGTGTCGTTGCAATTGGCGCACTGCCGGCGGCTGCCGCGCTTTCTGTCCTGAGTTTCGTGGCGCCCCACGCCCTCATGCCATTTGCTGAATCCGTGTTCTTTCACGCGCTAAGTGAGAACACTTCAACCTTGATCGACCGTTCCTCGCAACCGTGGGCGCTGTTCCCAGACGCCGTTTTGCGAGTTCAGGCGGGGCTTCAGGCGGTTTTGATTGTCTACGCGCTCCTCATTGCGGCGATCGCGGTAAGTGGACACCTTCCCTCAAAGGTTCAGGGGATCACTCAGCCCGGGTTTGAGATCCTGACCGGCGCGACGCTGTTCTATCTACTCTTCATGGCGCATTGGCAGTTTGCGACAGGCGTCGCGATCACGTTCAGGGCGGCTATTTTCGCTTATATATTTGCCGCCATTCTGGGCTTGATTTGGGTCGGGCTGCAGTCGTTTAAGCCCAAGGCACGTACGACGGTTGTATACGGGTCGATCAGTCTAACGCTGCTGGCTGTGTCGGCTTTCTTTTTCATGCAACCACAGGTCAACTACGTGCTTGTTGGCAGCACCGAAGCCCGTATCGCAATCGTGCGTGGCACGCCGCAGGCGCAAGCGGACAATATCCGTTTTGGCGAGTTTGAGGGCGGCGGTGAGCAACAATACCGCATCCGCAGCGCCACCGACCCGGCCAGCGCACTTGAGCAGATCGAAACCGTCGACAGTGTGTCCGGTGCATTTGTTCCGATTGAGACCCACACGCAGGGCCATCCAGTGATTTGGCAGACCAGCTTTCTGCCGGACAAGTACCGAAATCCGGCGCTGACCTTCGCCGTTCTTGGCTTTCTGCTTCTGACCCTGACCATTGGTGGTGCGCAGCACAAGCTGCATCCGTTGGCAGTCGGATCCGAGTTCTTCGTGGATACCATCCGGGGCATTCCGATGCTGGTGATCATCCTTTACATCGGTCTGCCATTGGCGGGGGCAGTCAAAGATGCGACGGGCGGTGGTATCGACATGACCAACATGACGCGCGGTGTGATTGCCATTTCCGTCGGATACTCTGCCTATATGGCCGAGATTTTTCGCTCGGGTATCGAAGCGATCCCGCGCGGGCAAATCGAGGCGGGAGGATCACTTGGCCTGTCGCGCTGGCAGACCGCACGGTTGATTATCCTGCCGCAGGCTTTGCGTATCGTGACGCCGCCCCTGGGCAATGAGTTCATCGCCATGATCAAGGACACATCGCTGTTGTCCATCTTGTCGGTGCGCGACATGACACAGCGTATGCGAGAGTTTCAGGCGGCCAGTTTCCTTCCTTTTGCGCCATTTAACACTGCGGCCATCCTTTATGTCGTAATCACCTTGGGTTGCGCCAGTTTCCTAAAGTGGATTGAACGCCGCACAGCGAGGGAAGGCAGATGAGTAAGCTTGAGCTTGGCGTTTGTTATTACCCTGAACAATGGGACAGATCACTGTGGCGCGACGATGCTGAACGGATGGTCGAAATGGGTCTCGACTGGGTGCGTATCGCGGAATTCACCTGGGGGCTGGTTGAACCCGTGCGAGGCCAGTTCAACTGGGATTGGTTGGACGATGTGATCGGCATTCTGGGCGAGGCCGGTCTGCGTGTCATGATGTCGACGCCCACGGCCTCGCCCCCGAAATGGCTGATTGATGAGTACCCTGAGATATTGCCGGTTGGTCCTGATGGTCGAACCAGAGGGTTCGGTTCTCGCAGACATTACTGCTTTTCCAGCGATGTCTACCTTGCCGAGGCTCAACGGATCGCGACCGAATACGCCCGCCGATACGGGCAAAACCAGTTTGTACACGCCTGGCAGATCGACAATGAATACAACGATCATGATACGGTGCTCAGCTATTCGGTAGCCGCGCGGGACGGGTTTAGAAAATGGTTGTCAGACCGGTACGGTACTATCGAAACCCTGAACCGAACTTGGGGCGCAGTGTTCTGGGGATCGGTCTATTCCGATTTCGATCAGATCGAGTTGCCCAACGGATTGGTTGCAAATCCAAACCCGACCCATGCGTTGGACTTCATGCGCTATTCTTCCGACCGAGTTCGCCTGTTTAACCGGGCACAGGTGGACATTCTGCGCGAGTTTTCTACGGGCCGGGACATTACCCACAACTTCATGGCGGGCAGTTTCGAATTTGACCACCACGCCGTAGCCAAGGATTTGGATATCGTTGGCTTCGACAGCTATCCGCTGGGCAACCTAATAGGTTCCACGCTGTCAGATGATGACAAGCGCCGATACCTTCGAACCGGTGCACCGGATTATCAGGGTTTTCACTGCGATCTCTATCGCAGTCAGGGCAATGGGCGGATGTGGGTCCTGGAGCAGCAACCTGGCCCGGTCGATTGGGCATCCAAAAATCCGTCGCCTGCTGACGGAATGATCCGGCTGTGGACATGGGCTGCCTATGCGCATGGTGCCCAAGCTGTGATGTTCTTTCGATGGCGTCAGGCCAAATACGCGCAAGAGCAGTTTCACACCGCGCTGTTGCGATCAGATGGTAGCATCGATCAGGCTGCAATCGAAATGGCGCAAGTTGCGGCGGAACGCGCCGCGCTTCCAGCGGCAGAACGAGACCGCGCACAAGTGGCAATGGTGCTAGATTACCCATCAATCTGGGCCGCAAATATACTGCCCCACGACGAAGACTTTCCTAACACTCATATAGCGCGAGAATGGTACGCGGCACTGCGGTCCCTTGGGGTCGATCTGGATTTTTTGGGTCCGGACGACGATATCTCGGGATACGCTCTGATCGTTATTCCGCAATGTATGATTGTCTCGGCCGAGTTGGCCACAAAGCTGAAGGGATGCGGTGCGCGCCTTCTGATTGGTGCCCGCTCTGGTAGCAAGACGGAAGACATGCACACGCCGCGAAATCTGGCCCCCGGAGTATTGGGGGATCTGACAGGCGTGAAGGTCCTGCGGGTCGAATCACTGCCCGACCTTGCGGAGGAATCGGTGCATCTGGTGGATGGCGCAACGCACGGTTTTTCCGGCTGGCGCGAGATTCTGGAATCAGATGCCACTGTAACAGCACGTTTTTCCAGCAAATACCGGGACAACAGCCCAGCGATTGTCCGTTCAGATAAGGCAACCTATCTGGCAATGGTTCCCCGCGGTTCGTTGTTGAAGTCTGTCCTTCAAGAGGTTTTGAAATGGGCGGAAATTCCCGTTTTGGATTGCGGTTCTGATCTTAGAGTCACACGTCGTGGGGCACTGAGTTTCGCCTTTAACTTTGGGGATACAGAGCGCCGCCTGCCTGCGAGCGAAACGCGCAATTTTCTTGTGGGCTCGTCTTTGATCCCGTCCTGTGGGGTTTCAATCTGGGCTGATGACCCTGCGAATTGAATTTGGCTGGATGCAAAGTGAAAGCGCCAACTGGATATATGAAATTTTTCAACTGTCACTTTTGGCCTGACAATACCGCCGCAAAGTTCTAGCGTGACAACCATAACAACAAAACAACACAGTCCAATAACGGGAGATCCAAAAATGGCTGAACGGAAAAACCTTTCCAGACGCTCTGTCCTGAAAGGCGCGGGGGCGGCTGCTCTGGCTGCGCCTCTTTACAGCAAGAGCGCGCTGGCATCTTCGGGTGAAATCAACATTCTGATGTGGTCGGATTACCTGCCGCCTGCGTTCCTGCAAGAGTTTGAAACTCTGACAGGAATCAAAGTGAACTACACCGGCATTGGGTCGAACGAAGAAATCATCAACAAGATGAAGGCCACCAAGGGCCAAGGCTTTGACATCGTCTCGCCGACCAACAACCGCTCTCTCCAGTGGGAGCCGCTGGAACTGCTGCAGCCCTTCGACATGAGCAAGGTTCCGATCGATCTGGTGAACCCTGCAATGGCGCAGATCGGCACCGATGCGTGGAACTTTGGCGACAGCGGCGTGCACTGGTTGCCACACATCTGGGGCACCGAAGGCATCGCCTATCGCACCGACCTCTGGCTGCCCGAAGGCGATGCGCCGTCCTATGGCGACGTCTGGTCGGAAGAGAACGCAGGCAAGACCATGGGTCGCGCGCATTCGATGATGCTGGGTGCAGGTCTGTATATGGAGCGCTCAGGCGAGATGGAGCCGGGCTCTGTTTGGGCCGCATACGGCGACGAAGAAACCATGCGCAAGGTCTGGGGCCAGATCACCGACTGGTGCATCGAGCGGAAGAACCGGATCAAACTGATCTGGAACGATGCCGACACCCAAAAGAACGGCCTGCTGAACGAAGGCGTTGTTGTTGGTCAGACCTGGGATGGTCCGCCGCTCGCACTGAAATCGGCGGGTGAGCCGGTCCACTATCAGGCTCCCATCGAAGGTGCGATGGCATGGGTCGACGGTATGTCGATGCCGACCGGCGCGCAGAACATCGATCAGGTCTATGCCTTTATCGACTTCGCGTATCAGGCCAAGCCTGCGGGTGTTGCCATTGACAGCCACGGCTATAACTCGCCGGTTCTGGGTGCGGACCAATATGCCGGCGACACCTACAAAAAGAACTTTGCCGAGGCCTATCCAGGCGACTCGCTGGCGAACCTGAACCCATGGCCTGCTGAGGCTCCGTGGTACGCCGAAACCCGGACCGAGTTCGTCAACAAGTTCAAAAGCGCTTAATCGCTATGCAAACCTGCCCTCCGCCAATGTGCGGAGGGCTATGAACCCGCGCGTCGTGACGGCGTGACGGATCCATTTTCGGTGCGAAGGGGAATCGCGCCAGACGGAGATACCAAAAATGAGTGCAGGGGTCGGTGTAGATCTTGAAAACCTGTGGATCCGCTTCGGAGACTTTGTCGCCGTGCGGGACGCCAATGTGAATATCAACGGGGGCGACTTCTTTTCGTTCCTCGGCCCCTCGGGCTGTGGTAAGACGACGATCCTCCGAGCGGTCTCGGGCTTTTTGGACCCCAGTGAGGGCAAAGTCCTGATCGGCGGAAAGGATATGCGCGGTATTGGGCCGAATAAACGTCCGACAGCACTGATTTTTCAGAACCTTGCGCTGTTTCCGCTGATGAAAGTCTGGGAGAACATCACCTTCTCGCTTGAGATCAAGGGAGCCAGCACCGCTGAGCGCCGAAAGCGCGCCGATGAGCTTTTGGACATGATCGCATTGCCGGGGCAGGGCGACAAACTGCCGAGTGAGCTATCTGGTGGTCAGCGTCAGCGCGTCGCGATTGCCCGCGCCCTGTGCGCCGAACCTGATGTGCTGTTGCTTGACGAGCCGCTGTCGGCGCTTGACCTCAAGCTGCGTCAACACATGCGCACCGAATTGCGCGAGATCCAGCAACGCGTCGGCATCACTTTCATCTACATCACCCACGACCAGGGGGAAGCTCTGACCATGTCGGACAATATCGCCGTTATGCGGGCGGGGGTGATAGACCAGATCGCTGATGGCAAGACGATTTACAATGATCCGAACACCGCATTTGCAGCGTCATTTGTTGGGGAAAACAACGTGTTCCGCGGCAAAATTAAACAAGTCATGGGGAATGAGGCGCTAATCGCGACGAACCGCTCCGGTGATTTGGTGGCTCGCATTTCGACTGCCAATCAAGGGAAAATGAAAGAAGGCGACGACGCCATGATGTTCATTCGCCCCGAAGCATTTGCGATTGCCCCGGATGGTGCCACAGGCGATCACTTTGTGACCGCTCGGGTGAACCATGAGGAATTTGAAGGTAACGTCTTCAATATCTTCACCGAAGGCGACGGCGGCAAAGAGATCAAGGTGTCTCTGCCGAACCTCGGCCAGTCCTTCGAGGACCACACCGGCCAGAACATCACGCTGGAATACGAGACCCGCAATGCGGTTTTGGTTCCGGCTGGTGAACTGGCCGCAGAATAAGGAGGCCAGACAATGCCCGGCTTCCTGAAAGAATTCTTCAACCGTAACGGCACCGGCATGGGGCTCGCGATCTTGGGGCTCGTCCTGTTCTGGACCATCGGCCTGATCATCCTGCCCCAGCTGTCGATGCTAGACTTTTCCTTCCGTCCGAACCTGCCACCGCCAGAGATTGGTGGGCCCAAGGACGTCTATACGCTGGAGAACTACAAATACCTGATCTACGGACCCGAAGGGGGCAGCCAGTCTTATAATGCTGTCGACCTGCGGGTGTTCTTCCGGACGCTGATTGCGGCGGTCTGTGTAACGATCTTCAACCTGATCATCTGTTATCCGATCGCCTATTACCTCGGTCAGTCCAAGGGCAGCCATATCCGCATCTTTGCGATCATGCTGATCATCCCTTACTGGATCAACGAGATCCTGCGGGCCTTTGCGTTGCGGATCATCTTTGGCGAAACCGGTGTTCTGAATACCCTGTTCATGGGGTTGGGTATCTTTGATACGCCATTCGACTTCATTCGCAACGACATCGCGCTCTATGCTGGTCTGGGCTATGCCTACATCCTGCTAATGATCTTCCCGATGTATAACGTCATTGAAAGTCTGGACGGGAACCAGATCGAGGCCGCGCGTGACCTTGGTGCGCCCTGGTGGCGGATTCACTGGCGGGTGGTCATTCCCTATGCCAAGCCGGGCATCAGTTCTGGCTGTACGATGGTCTTCATGTTGAGCGCCGGTGCGCTGGCTGCACCGCAGATTCTGGGCGGGCCCTCGTCCTTGTGGTTCACACAGCTGATCTATCAGCAGTTCAACGACAACAATGACTGGCCGCAAGGTGCAGCTTACGCCATCGTTCTTCTGGTGACCTGTATCCTGTTCGTTCTGGCGATGATGCGCCTGTTCAAGGTGAACATGGGGGACATCGGGAAATGAACAATTCCTTCCTTCGTGTAAGCATCTGGGCCTATCTGGTCATCTTCTTCCTGTACCTGCTTGGTCCGTTGGTGATCATGTCGGTCACGGCGTTCAACTCTTCGGCTTTCCCGAGGATGACGCCGTGGGAATGCCTGACCTTCCAGTGGTTTGGCGAGCTGTTTCAGGATCAACGTATCCTGAACGGCATCAAGAACTCGCTGATCATTGGCGCTGGCACAGTTGTTCTGTCTGTGGCAATGGGTCTGGCCGGTGCGCTGATGCTGACCCAGATCTGGCCTAAGCTACGCGCGACCTACTACACCATCATAATCGCGCCGATCCTGATCCCGGGTGTTGTTCTGGGTATCTCGACACTGGTGTTCTGGGATCGGATCAACCGGATGCTGGGGCTGGGTGCTGACAGCTTTCTGTCGAACGGTATTTTCCTGACAGTGATCGGCCAGTCCACCTTTATCGCCAGCTATTGCATGTTGGTGCTGGTGGCGCGTTTGCAAAGGTACGACATCGCGTTGACCGAGGCAGCTTTGGACCTTGGCGCGACACATGCGCAGGCATTCCGCAAGATCTTGCTGCCTTTCATGCGTCCCGCGATTGCGTCGGCGGCGGTGCTGGCGTTCCTCGCCTCGTTCGAGAACTACAACACCACCACATTCACCTTTGGTGAGTACCCGACGCTGACGATCGAATTGGCACAGAAAGTCCGCTATGGCATCACGCCTGCGATCTCGGCACTAGCCTTCCTCATCGTGGCGTTGACGGTGTTCTTTGCGCTGCTGAATGAAGCCAAGCTGAAACGTCAGGAATTGGTGGCAGCGGCTCGTAAGAAGGCAACGGTTGAAGAACTGGCAGGCAAGATCAAACTGCCGAGCTTCTTTTCAGGTAACATGGCTGCCGTTTTGCTCGTCGTGTTCGCAGTTGCCACAATCACCGTGGTTGGCACCGCGACGGCCTATAACCCCGGCCAGTGTATCGCCAACGTCAAAGAACAAAAACGCCTAGAAGCCGAACAGCGTATTCAAGAATTGCGCAAGCAGCGCGAGGAACAACGCAAAAAGCGTGAGGCTGAAGAGGCTGAACAGGGTGGCGCACAGCAATCCACGCCTAAGCCATCTAACAATAGCGGCTTTGGCAACGTGTTCGCCCCAAACTCTTTGGGCGGTGATGCAGAAGAAGAGGGCTCAGATTCCGAAACTCCGCCGTCTAACAACGGCGGGTTTGGAGGGGCGTTCGACCCCAACAGCCTTCAAACTGACCAATAGGTGCAGTGTCTAAACAATGAAATGCGCCCGAGGAGGTTTACCCCTCTTCGGGCGTTTCGTTTTTCAAAATTGCAACATCGCAGGCGTCAATGACCTGACCATTCCACGCAACCGGTTGGGCGTTGTAGTTGATAAGGAAAGTGTGGGCAACGGTATCGCGGCGTCGCAGTCCCTCAGGCATCGGGTTCAGGGCCACTCCGGTCTCGCGCGCCGCCATTTCGATCACCCGGTCCCACAGTGCCTCATCCGGAAAACCCGCCAGATACCAGAGGCCCTTTTCGCCTATCAGCGCAGGTGTTCTGTCCGCAAATCTCAACAATTTGGAAGCTGATCCGGACAGCCGATCAATCCAATGCTGCGCTGCGCCGCCGCCGTTGACCGGCCGCTGCACGTTGGGTGGTAGCGTCTCGACCAGATCGACCTCGCAATTCAGGCTGGTCAGATCCGGGCGACCTTTTGCCGGGATCTGGAAATCATGTGTGATTGCACCGCTGCGCGGTCCAAGGATGACCAGATCGCCCCCTTCGGTGAGCCGACGCTCCAGATCACTGTCCAATGTCGCAAGCCCGGGGGCAAGAATGATTGCATAGCCATTGTTCGGGATGTCGGTTGGCGAAACGAAATCAACAGAAAGACCAGCCCGTCGCAGAGCCCGATAAGCCGAGAAGACCAATCTGAAATAGTCAAATCCGGCGCCCTGCGGCTGTGTTGTCCATGCCCAGTCGGATGCATAGTCGAACAGGATGGCGACCTGTGCTGGTGTCTGAACCACGTCGCCGAGGTCTCTCAGAGTATCCGCGGTCTGTTTCGCCTCGGTCAATCCGGGGGCAGGGCGGTTGTCCGGTGTCAGCAAACCGGCATGCATTTGCTCTTGCGCAAAAGGTGCTTGCCTCCAGCGAAAATAACTGACGACCTCGGCCCCATGCGCCACGGCCTCAAGCGACCAAAGCCGTACCATGCCGGGCAGGGGGGCTGGATTGTAAGGCGCCCAGTTCACCGGTCCGGGTTGCTGTTCCATCACCCACCAACGCCCACTGCCGACTGCCCGATATAGGTCATGGTGAAAGGCTTGCATGTCCGGGTCGCCCTGTTGGAGGAATGCAGTTTTATGAGCCTCGTCAGCTTCCAGCCGGTCGGAAAGGAACCCGATCGGATAGCTGTCCCATGTGGCGATATCCAGATCCTCACCGACTTTGAAATGGTCGAAATCCAGAATCCGCCCCATGTAGTTGTGCAACAGCGGTGCATCTGTCAAAGGACGCAGCACATCAACTTGAGCCTTGTTGAATACGGCCACCTGATCCGAGCTGAAGCGTCGGAACGCCAGCACGTGCGCTGGATTGGGTTCGGTCACTGTCAGGTTGGGTAAATCGATCTGGTCGAAATCGCCGTACTCCATTGACCAGAATATGTTGCCCCATGCCTCATTCAGCGCATCAATGCTGGTGTATTGGTCCTTCAGCCAAAGCTGAAAGGCGTGCAGAGCAGATGGGCTGTAGCTGACCGTGGTGTCGTGACATCCATATTCGTTGTCGATCTGCCAGGCGGCGATATGAGGGTTACGTCCATAGCGTTCACCCATAGTCCGGGCAATGCGGACGGATTCCTCAATATAGCCCAGATGGCTAAAGCAGTAATGCCTGCGCGACCCGAACTTGCGGGCATTTCCCTGCGCGTCCACTGCTAACATGTCTGGATGTTTTTCGATCATCCATCGCGGAGGCGTCGCGGTCGGGGTTCCTAAGACAACTTTAAGCCCGGCATCTCCCAACGTTTCAATCGCACGGTCCAGCCAGTCAAAATGCAGCTCGCCGGGCTTGGGCTCCATCCGGCTCCATGCGAACTCGCCGATCCGAACCCAGGCCAGCCCCGTTTCGACCATAAGGGCTGCGTCTTCGGCCCATTTGGCTTCGGGCCAATGTTCCGGGTAATAGCAAACGCCAAGTTCTGCTTTCATAGAAGGACTCTGTGTTCCGATTGACCCTTGCTGACGCCCATGGCGGCAAAGGTCATGCCATTGGTTGGTTGGGTTCTTAGCGCGTCGGCATCCAGACCATCGCGCGCCGTGGTGCAGAACAGAGTTGTCAGATCTTTTCCGCCGAACGCAGGGCATGAGGTGTGCGCGGCCTGAAAGGGCACTGCCCGCAGAAACCGACCAGTCGAATCGTACGCGGCAACACGGCTGGCACCCCATTGGGCGATCCAGACATTGCCGTCAGCATCAACAACCGCGCCGTCGGGATAGAGGCCATCGTCTCTCAAATCCAGAAACACAACGCTTTTGCCGTCAGGCCAGCCAGAGTCCGGGTCAAGGGACCTGCGCATAACCTGTTGCGTGACCGTATCCGCGTAATATGCGCAGGATCGATCCGGTGCAAAACAGATCGTATTCGAAATTGTGACACCCGGCACCAGCTGGCGAAGCTCTCCTTGCCAGAACCGATAGATCGCGCCTGCCCTGTCTTCCGCGTTCTTCCCCATGGTTCCGATCCAGAACCCGCCCCAAGGATCCGCGCGCCCGTCGTTGGAACGCGTGACTGGGTTGTCCGCCTCGAGCGGTACGATCAGATCTTTTTGGCCACTGAGCAGCTCAAACCGCCACAGCCCGGTTTCAGAGGCCAGCAGCAATACATCATGGTCCACCCATCCAGCGGCCGAGACGTGTTCGGAAAACTGCCAACTGTGTTGTTCGCCTGCGTCTTGCGTCATCAATCGCTTGTTGACGATATCGAACCAGAACAACTGTTGCCGTTCCGGATGCCATAATGGACCTTCGCCAAGCTCGCATGGGCGGTCGTCAAAAATAGAACTCATCCAGCGGCCTCATCGTATGCTGCGATGATCCGGTTTGCCCGATCCGCAACGTCAGGAACCGCCATGCCAGGTTTGAACAGGGCCGATCCGATGCCGAATCCATCGGCGCCAGCCTCGATCCACTCGGCGAAGTTTTCCGGACCCGCGCCACCGACCGCATAAACCAGAGTGCCGGTTGGCAACACAGGCCGTAAAGCGGCTAAACCGGTCAGACCGGCCATGACGCCGGGAAACAACTTCAACCCGGTGGCGCCAGCCTTGAGCGCGGCAAACGCCTCGGTTGGGGTATAGACGCCAGGCCAGCTCTGCATATTCATTGCGACAGATCGGGTGATCACATCGGTGTCGCAATTCGGCGAAACGATCAGTTTGCCACCGACGCCCGCAACCGCCTCTACTTGTTCGGGGCTCAGCACAGTTCCAGCACCGATGAGGGCTTGGTCGCCAAACTCTGTGGCCAACAAAGCAATGCTGTCCAGCGGATCGGGCGAATTCAGGGGTACTTCGATCTTATCAATGCCTGCGTTGATCAGGGCGCGGCCCACTTCCACGGCCTCGGAAGGGTTTAGGCCGCGCAAAATTGCGATGATAGGGCGGTTCATGCGGTTTGCCTCGTTAGTTTTCGGGCCTGCGAAAGACCAGCCAAGGTGCATTGCGTGGCATTTGCAGTCTCCACGAAAGCCCCCTGAAGTTGCAGCGCACTGGCATAGATTTGAGAGATACCGTCGGCCCCGATAATCGCCAGTTGCTGCCCCAGCCAATAGGGGCGCGTTGCGGCCAGTTCCGCACCGATCAAAAGCCCGGACAATCGGGACCGGGCGGTCGCCTTGTCCTGATTATGCAGCAAATCCGCAGCGCGAAGGCCAAACAGGCGCGCGGCCAGTTGCTCGGGCTTCGACAGTGTGTCAGCGGCGGCTTCGGCAAAAGCGACCTCGTCCCAACCGTCTCCGACCGAGTGTTTCAATACCGATTGCTTGCTCAAAAGCTCAAACATCTCGCCAGTCATGAAGGTTCGAAAGCTCACGATTTCTCCGGCGCTGACCTGAACCCATTTTGTGTGTGTCCCGGGAAGGCAGATGACACCGTCCCAGTTCTGATGGTTTGCCAAAAACCCGGCGATTTGGGTTTCCTCACCGCGCATGACATCCGGCGGCGTGTTCTGTTTCAGGCCGGGCACAACAAATGCCCGTATCCGAGCATCGGTATTCGGCACGCGAATTGGTGCCACCGGAACCGGGGCTGAGGGAACAGCCGAGTACGGCGCCTCAACCCAACCTTGCCGCGCGCCGACCATGCCACAGGCCACAACGTCGACGGGATCGGCATCCAACCAGTCTTCGATCAGGTCCAGCAGTGACGATTCAAACTCATCTTTACCGAGCCGCGCCATACCAAGGTCAGACTGCGCCTGAGCCACGACTGTTTCCCCCTGCATCGCCCAGGCTCGCAGATGAGATGTTCCCCAGTCGACTGCAATCCACTCTGCTCTCATGGCGTTACCCCGTAACTACGACACCGCCATCCACTGCCATGCACTGGCCGGTCATCGCGCGGCTGGCATCGGAGGCAAGGAACAATGTCGGTGCGATCATGTCTTCGGGAGTCAGGTGTTCTTTCAGGCATTGCCGGTCCATATGGGCAGCCAGATCCTCGGGTGTGGCCCACATGTCCAACTGCTTTTGCGTCAGGACCCATCCGGGGGCCAACGCATTCACGCGGATTTTTTGCGGCCCCAACTCGCGCGCCAAAGACCGTGTCATCCCAGTGATCCCGGCATTCGAAGTCGTATAAATCGGGTAACCCGCATTCCCCATCATATAGCTGATCGAGCTGAAGTTGACGATTGATCCCCCTTTGCCGGCCATTTGGCGCGCAGCCTCCTGACAGGCGAAATAGTAGGCCTTGAGGTTCACCTCGATCATCCAGTCCCAGAACTCGGTAGTTGTTTCATCAAGCGAGTGGCGTTTGTCATTGGCTGCGTTGTTGATCAGTACGTCCATTGGACCATGGGCTTCTGCCGCTTTTTGCATCGTGACGTGCAGCAATTCCGTATCCGTCATGTCGCCTTGCATGAACAGGGGCGCACGTCCGTGCTTGTCCCGCATTTCCTCAACGAAAGCACTGGCGTCTGAACGGCCGATAAAGGCAACGTTTGCGCCTTGGGTTAAAAACCCATCCGTCAGGGCTGCCCCTACGCCAGAGCCGCCGCCGGTGATATAGACCGAAGCGCCGTTTAGATCGGGAAAAGTGGCTGGTTGATCCATCAGTGGCTCTCTCTGGTGACAAGGCGGGTGTCTTTGCCGACAAGGAAATCAAGATCCGCTCCCTGATCCGCCTGCAGCACGTGGTCGATATAGAGTTTTGCGTATCCGCGGGTGTAATGCGGATCGTCCGGTTGCCACGCGGCGCGGCGTGCGTCCAGTTCCTTTTGGTCGACCAGCAGCTCCAGTTCGCCCTTACTGGCGGAAACGCGGATACGGTCGCCGGTTTTGACCAGCGCAAGCGGACCGCCAGCCTGTGCTTCAGGGCTGACATGCAGGATAACGGTTCCAAAGGCGGTGCCGGACATGCGGGCATCCGAAATGCGGATCATGTCACGGACGCCTTCCTTGACCAACTTTGCCGGGATAGGCATGTTTCCAACCTCCGGCATTCCGGGATAACCTTTTGGGCCGCAACCTTTGAGTACAAGAATGGTTTCGGGCGTTACCGGAAGATCGTCCCGATCGATATTGGCCTTGAGGTCCTCGATGCTTTCGAAAACGTAAGCTTCGGCTTCGGTTTCCAGCAGGGCATCTGTTGCCGCCGAAGGCTTCACAATGGCTCCGTTCGGTGCGAGATTGCCGCGCAGGACTCGCAGACCAGCGGCGGGTTTCACCGGGTCGTTGAAGGGGCGGATGACGTCTGTGTTGAAGCACTCGGCACCTTCGTAGTGGGCTGAGATATCCTTATTCAAAACAGTTTTCGCAGGCCGCAAAAAGGATTTGAGCTCGGACAACACAACAGGAACGCCGCCAGCATAACAGAAGTCTTCCATCAGGTATTTGCCCGAGGGCATGCAGTTGACCAGCAGAGGGATGTCCGACCCAATTTCGAAGTCCTTGAGTGTCAGGTCCACTCCAACACGACCGGCCAGCGCCAGCAGATGGACTACGGCATTGGTCGATCCGCCCACGGCAGCGTTGGCCAGAATTGCGTTTTCAAATGCTTCTTTAGTCAGGATGTCCGAAGGCTTCAGGTCTTCATCCACCATCTCAACGATCCGTTTTCCGGTCAGATGCGCCAGCGCCATCCGGCGGGCGTCTACAGCGGGCAGGGCAGCGTTAGTGGGCAGGCTCATTCCCATCGCTTCGACCAAAGACGCCATCGTTGACGCCGTGCCCATGGTCATGCAGACACCCGCGCTGCGCGACATGCCGGACTCGGCGCTCATGAAGTCCTTCAGGGTCATCTCTCCGGCGCGCACAGCTTCGGAGAACTTCCACACATCCGTTCCCGACCCAATATCCTTGCCGCGGTACTTCCCGTTTAACATCGGTCCTGAACTAACGACGATCGAAGGCAGATCGACCGAAGCCGCCCCCATCAGCTGCCCCGGAGTGGTCTTGTCGCATCCACCCAGCAGAACGACTCCGTCAATCCCATAGGCGCGGATCGATTCCTCGACATCCATGGCCAGCAGATTGCGGAATAGCATGGCTGTGGGCTTCATTTGCGTCTCGCCCAGTGACATCACCGGGAACTCAACCGGGAAGCCGCCAGCCTCCCACACGCCGCGTTTGACGCCCTCGGCCAAGTCACGCAGGCCCGAATTGCAGGGTGTGAGCTCGGACCACGTATTGCAGATGCCGATGATGGGGCGGCCATCAAAGGCGTGATCGGGAAAGCCCTGGTTCTTCATCCAAGACCGGTGGATGAAACCATCCTTGTCCAGCTTGCCATACCAATGCTGTGAGCGGCGTTTTCTTATCATTGTTTTCAGCCTTCTAAAGTTCGGTTCAGGCGGCCTTGGCGGGTTTGCACCAATCGGGCAACCAATCGGCGTGCGCGACTAACAGATCATTTACCATGCTGCGGATCTGCCGCAGATCCAGCTCGGCAGCTGTATGAGGATCCATCATGGCCGCGTGATAGATATGTTCGGGGTTCTGCTCAACCAAAGCCCGCACTGTCAGCTCTTGCACGTTGATCTGCGTGCGCATCAGGGCGACCAGCTGCGGGGGAATGTCCGTGACGACCGATGGCTGAACGCCATTGGAATCCACAAGGCACGGTGTTTCGACCGCAGCGCCCAAAGGCAGTTGCGGAATTTGACCGGTGTTGGGCAGGTTGCCGTAAGCCACATAAGGGGTGTCAGTTGCGATCGCGTTCATAAGATCGGCCGCAAATTCGTGGCTGCGGACGACCTCGATATTACGCCCGTCGGTCAGGGTTTTGGCCTGTTCTTTCCAGTTTGCGACCTGTTCCTCGCATCGGGTTGGATATTCATCCAGAGGGATACTGAACTGCTCGATCAGATCTTGCCGTCCGTCTTTGATGAACCAGGGAACGTATTCGGCCAGATGCTCCGAACTTTCGGTGCAGAAATAACCCAGATGGTCCATCACCTCGTACCGCACTTTGTTGGGACAGCGCGGCATCAGTAGCGGTGGTTTGGGGATGCGCCCGTTGGCATAGCCCTGACGCAACGCCGGATAGAGATCACGGCCTTCGTGTTCCAGCCGCAAGAAGAAGGCGACGTGGTTCACACCGGCGACTTTGTACCGGAATTCGGACTTCGGCAGGTCCAGATCGTGGGCCAGTTCCTCAACCGTGTTTTGTACCGAATGACAAAGCCCCACATGTTTCAGCGCCGGGAACCGCTCGGCCAGGGCCCACGTATTGATGGCCATAGGATTGACGTATTGCAGCAGCGTCGCGTTCGGGCAGAGCTGCATCATGTCCTGTGCCACATCCCACAGTACCGGAACCGTACGCAGGCCGCGCATGATGCCGCCAACACCCAGTGTATCCGCAATGGTCTGGCGCAAGCCGTATTGCTTGGGGATTTCGAAATCCGTCACTGTGCAAGGCTCGTATCCCCCGACCTGAAAGGCCGTGATGACGAAATCTGCACCGTCCAACGCGGCACGGCGATCAGTGTGAGTGGACACGGTAGCACCGGTTCCGACAGAGCGTATCATTGCCTTGGCTACGGCTTCACTTTCGGCAAGACGTACCGTATCGATATCCATCAGCGCAAAGTGGCTGTTGGCAAGCGCTGGGGTCAGCAGAGCGTCGCCCACGATATTCTGCATGAAGATCGTGGAGCCCGCGCCGATGAAGGTAATTTTTGTCATTTTACAGCTCCGAGGGTCAGGCCCGCGATGAAGTGTTTCTGCATGAGGAAGAACATGGCCACCGGCGGCAGCGCCGCGACGATGGAGCCGGCACTCATTAACTGATAGGCTGCGCGAAATTGCGCGTTAAAGCTGGTGATCCCGGCGGTCACAGGTTGGCTTTCTGCGCCTTGGGTCAGGACAACAGCCCAGAAGTAGTCGTTCCAGATAAAGGTAAAGATCAGCACGCTGAGCGCCGCAATGGCGGGTTTCATCAAGGGAAGAACAACGTACCAGAAGATCCGCCATTCGCTGATACCTTCAACGCGCGCCGCTTCGATCAGTTCAAAGGGCAGGGCGCGGATGAAGTTGCGCATGAACAGCGTGCAGAACCCGGTTTGAAACGCGATGTGGAACAGGACCAGCCCGGTTTTGGTGTTGTAGAGGCCCAGTTGCAGGGTCAGATCGCGCACCGGAACCATCAGAATCTGGAACGGTACGAAGTTGCCCGCAACGAACATGAAGAAAATCCAGAGGTTCGATTTGAATTTGTAGATTCCCAGCGCAAAGCCGGTCATGCAACTCAGCGCGACGGCTCCGATCACCGTTGGGATGGTGATCAGGAACGAATTCATCAGATACCGTGGCATGTCCGAGTTGAAGAAGACCTGCCCATAGTTGAAAGCGCCTTCAAAACTGGATGGCATGCCCCAGTAATTGGCGTTGGTAAAATCGGCCGCGGGTTTGACCGAAAACAACGCGACTGCAAGCAGAGGCCCCAGCCAAAGCAACAGTGCCAAAGGCAGCATGGCCTGATAGGTGATTTGCGCCGCGCGGGGTTGTTTTTCGATAGGTTTGGGAAACATCTCAGTGCCCCTTTTCTTCGCGGTACATCGACCACAGGAAATAAGCGATGAAGCACAGCATGATGAGGAACAGGATCACCGCGATAGCAGCGCCATATCCCATGCGGAAGCCGTATTCGGACAAGGCGACCTCGAACATGTAATAGGCTAGTACGCGGGACGACCCGAACGGACCGCCCTGGGTCATGATCGAGATCAGGTCGAAGGAGCGCAGAGCGCCGATGATCGTCACGACAAAGGCGATGAAAGTCGCGGGGCGCAGTTGCGGAAGGATGATGTGCCAGAGCATCCGAAAGCCCTTTGCCCCGTCCAGGCGACCTGCCTCGATCTGCTCGGGGTCGACGGCGTTCAGGCCGGTCAGATACAGGATCATACAATAGGCCGTTTGTGGCCAAAGACCGGCGAAGATGATGCCGTACGTAACAAACCGTTCGTCGCCTAGAACGTTTAGCGGGCCGAGACCAAATAGGCTGAGGAACTCATTCAACAGACCAAAGGTCGGATCGTAGAACCACGTGAAAACAAGGCCGACGACGACCTGTGAAATAACAAACGGGAAGAAAAACAGCGACTTGTACAGGCGAATGCCCCAGACGGTCTGGTTCAGGAACAACGCGATGAACAAGCCTGCCGGGATTGCCAGAAGATACAGGATCAGCCAGATCAGGTTGTTCTTGAGCGAAGTATAGAACGCATCGCGGTCAACCCACTCCCAATAAAGGTCTTCGTAGTTTCGAAAGCCGACATATTCCGCCGCCCCAAGCCCGTCCCACTCATAGAGCGACAGGTTGAAGGATTGGAACACCGGAATGATCACGTAGACCATGAAGAAAAGCAGGCCCGGTGCCAGAAATAGCCAGGGCGCAATGCGCTGTTGGTTTCTGTGGAACCAGCTTTCCTGTTCGGGGATATCGACGGCAACGGTCATGAGAAATCTCTGGGGTCGAGGGGCAGGCGGGACGCAACCCGCCTGGAAATTGGTTCAAGTGCGGCCCAGCATGGTGCGGGGCCGCAGCTACTCATCAGTTTTCGTAGATGCGCTGACGTGCTCGTTCCAGCTTGGACAGGATGCGGTCGGCATTGTCCGGCTTGACCATGAACTCCTGGAAGCCTTCCATCGATACTTTGGCCATTTCGGCCGGTGCATCGCGGTCCCAGAATTGGGCAACGCCACCGGGGCTGTTCGACGACAGCATGGTGAAGCCTTGCTGCAGGAATTTGTCGTCGTCCACAGAAGATTGAGCGTTGACCGGCAGCTGGCCCAGGTTCGACCCATTGTTGATCTCGGTCTGTTCGTCGGGAGAGACAACAAACCGCAGGAATTCACGTGCTGCTTCTTTGTTCGACGCATTGGCAGGGATGTGGAACGTGTCGGTCGGGGCGTCTTCGGCCAGTTCAACATCTGGGTTGATCGCGACGAACTGGTAGAAGTCCAGTTGATCATCGGTCAGGCCAGCCTCGCGCAACGGTGCCACGGCAAAGTTGCCCATCAGATAAGCGGCGGCTTCTCCGTTGACCATGAAGGGCAGAGCCTCTTGCCAGCTATAGGTCTGGTGGTTGTCGATGAATGCGCCCATGTCGATCAACTGCTTCCAGTTGGCGAAGGTTTGCTTGACACGGTCATCCTCCCAGCTGACTTCGCCATTGGCCAGTTGTTGATGAAAATCAAAGCCATTTGTTCGCATGTTCAAGTAGTCAAACCAACCACCAGCGGTCCAAAGAAACTTGGTGCCGATGGTATAGCAGGCCCGGCCTGAGTCGACGATCTTCTGGCAGTTTGCCAGCTCTTCTTCCCATGTGGTCGGCTCACTCAGACCCAGTTCGTCAAAGATGTCTTTGCGATAATAGACACCCCACTGGTAGTAGGTGTAGGGCACGCCCCACTGCTTGCCGTCGATGGTCATCGCGCCTTTGGTCGACGCGAGGTTGTCGGCAATCGCCGGCTCGGCCCACAGGTCGGACACATCTTCGAACAGACCGGCATCAACGTATGGTTTCATCCGATTGGCGGCATACCACGTCGCAACGTCGGGCGTATCTGCAGTCAGGAAGTTCCGGATCTGGGTTTTGTACGCTTCACGGTCGATCACCGTGGTTTCGATTTCCAGACCAGGATGTTGTTCCGCAAAACGCTCGATCATCGCTTCCATCGTCGCACGCGGCGCGGGGTTCGATGTGTCGAGGAAGATTCTCAGTTCGCCGGTGAGTTCGGCAGCGACAGGTGCAGCGAGTGCGACACTGGCTGCCAGAGCCGCGGCAGTGCGCGTGAACATGGAATGCATGGTTTCCTCCCTTAGCTTCCATTTAGTTCCAAATAATGAAACTGTGTTTTATATATTGAAAACTACACATCGACTCGGTTAGTCTTGTCAAGACCCTTGCGCCGACGGCCTTGGGAAACGGGAGGAGAATGAACATCCGTGGCTGGTGACGGTACAATAGGAAAAGCATGTGATGTGCTGGATCAGGTCGCGGCTTTTGCCCGCCCGGTTCGATTTGCTGAATTGCTGGACAGCAGCGATTTCCCCAAGGCGACTCTTTATCGGTTTCTGCAAACCCTGACCAATCAGGGCATGTTGTCTTACGATCCCGAGCGGCAGACTTATGCGCCCGGAATGCGCTTGGTGAGGTTGGCCCACGCCGCGTGGACGCAAAGCTCTTTGGCGCCAATAGCACGGCCGTTTCTGGACGCTCTCAGCCGCGAGACGGGGGAAACCGTCCATTTGGCGCAGCTGGATGCCGGTCAGGTGTTGTATGTGGACAAACGCAACGCGGCCCAGCCGATTGAAATGTTTTCGCAGGCCGGTAAGGTCGGTCCGGCCTATTGCACCGGTGTTGGTAAAGCCATGATGGCGTTTCTGGATGAAGATGCGCAAAACAGGGCGCTTTCTCAGCAGAGTTACCACCAGTTTACGGAAAAAACGCTGACCTCAGAAAACGCGCTGCGCGCCGATCTGGAATTGATCCGAGACCGAGGCTACGCCGTCGACGATGAAGAACATGAGCCCGGCATCATTTGCATAGCCTGTCCGATCCTGACGTCGACCGGCCGCATGCTGGGCGCAATCTCGGTCACCGGGTCCACGGAACGAATGGATTTCGATCAACTGGAAACCTGGGTGCCGCGCGTCCGCCGCGTCGCCGAGCAGATTGGATCAGAAGCACAAGCCTGGCGGTTTCCCGAAACCCGCCCGAATGTAAAAAACGACAGGATGCAAGCAACATGACGGGTGTAACTCTGAATCAAGCGGTTAAACGCTACGGCCAGACTCAAGTCATTCACGGTATCGATCTTCAGATCGAGGATGGCGAGTTTTGCGTGTTTGTTGGTCCCTCGGGGTGCGGTAAGTCCACTCTCTTGCGGATGATTGCGGGCCTTGAAGAAACGTCGGAGGGCCAAATTCACATTGGTCCACGCGATGTGACGCATGTAGACCCAGCCAAACGCGGTGTTGCGATGGTTTTTCAGACCTATGCCCTCTATCCGCACATGACCGTAGCCGAAAACATGGGGTTTGGCCTGCGCATGAATGGCGTGGCCAAGTCTGATATAGACCAAAAGGTTCAGGAAGCGTCGAGTATCCTGAAGCTTGACCAGTACCTCAAGCGCAAGCCCAAGGCATTGTCTGGCGGTCAGCGACAGCGGGTTGCTATCGGTCGCGCAATTGTTCGTGGCCCTGAGGTGTTTTTGTTTGACGAACCCCTGTCCAACCTCGACGCGGAGCTACGCGTTGAAATGCGGGTCGAGATTGCACGGCTACACAATGAAATCGGTGCGACCATGATCTATGTGACCCATGATCAGGTCGAGGCAATGACCATGGCCGATAAAATTGTGGTGTTGCGCGACGGCAGGATTGAGCAAGTTGGTGCGCCGATGGACTTGTATCGCGATCCCGACAACCGATTTGTGGCCGGTTTCATAGGGTCTCCGGCGATGAACTTTCTAGATTGCGACTTTGTGGACGGAAAGGTTTCGCACCCGGCGCTTAGTGAGCCGTTGACAATCCCAGTCAATGTGCCTGCGGGATTGGACAAAGTAACCCTGGGCATCCGTCCGGAACATATCGAAGTTGATCGTTCGGGCGACACTTGCTCAGTCGATCTGACCGAGGCACTTGGCGGTGTAAGCTATTCATACCTGCTGACGCCGAACGGAGATAAACTGATTGTCGAGGAGCGGGACGACCAGCGCAGCAGGCAGGGTGACAAGATCGGCATCGTCGTTCGTCCTGAACGGGCTATGTTGTTTGATCCGGACACGGGCTACAGGCTCCGCTGACGTCTTCGCGAACTTTTTTTGGGCGCGTCTGGTCATCGATCAGGCGCGTTTTCCTTTTTTCTGGATTTTGTATCCAATATCCGTTATGGCGATTCCGAAGGGCTTGCCAAGCCGCCCCAAACGCCGATTGTTTTAAGGAAGCACCCCATGTCGACCAACGTTTTCACCGGCACGATGCCGGCGCTGATGACACCATGCAAACCTGACCGCACCCCTGACTTTGACGCATTGGTGCGCAAGGGAAAGCAGATGATTGAAGCGGGCATGTCGGCGGTGGTCTATTGCGGATCAATGGGGGATTGGCCCCTGTTGACCGATGCGCAGCGGATGGAAGGGGTCGAACGCTTGATCGATGCTGGATTGCCCGTCGTGGTCGGTACTGGCGCTATCAACACCAAGTCCGCTGTCGCCCATGCAGCCCATGCGCAAAAGGTGGGCGCAGTTGGCTTGATGGTCATTCCACGGGTTTTGTCGCGGGGTAGCTCTCCGACCGCGCAAAGGAACCACTTCAAGGCAATCTTGTCTGCCGCGCCGGAAGTTCCGGCAATCATCTACAACAGTCCATATTATGGCTTTGCCACCCGCGCGGACCTGTTCTTTGCCCTGCGCGTCGAACATCCGAACCTGATTGGCTTCAAGGAGTTCGGCGGCAAGGACGACCTGCGCTACGCCGCCGAGAACATCACCAGCCAGGACGATCAGGTCACTCTGATGGTGGGTGTGGACACCGAGGTCTACCACGGCTTTGTCAATTGCGGTGCGACTGGGTCGATCACCGGGATCGGTACAGCCCTGCCGCGCGAGGCTTTGTTGCTGGCGTCCTTGTCAAAAAAGGCGGCAGATGGAAACGCCGAAGCCCGGCAGCGGGCGCAAGAGCTGACCGAGGCGATTCAAGTGCTGTCCAGTTTTGACGAAGGGCCGGATCTGGTGCTGTACTACAAGCACCTGCTGGTGCTGAACGGTGAGCCGGAATATCGCCTGCATTTCAACGAAACCGATGAATTGACCGATGCGCAACGTAACTATTGCGAACAGCAATACGACCTGTTCCGCACCTGGTTTGCAGAATGGTCCAAGCAGGGTGGGGTGATCACTGAATGCGAGTGATCGACAGCCACACCGGGGGTGAGCCGACGCGTGTCATTCTGGACGGCGCCCCCGATCTAGGCTCCGGATCGTTGGCGGAGCGCGCCCGGCGATTGGCGACCCAGCATGAGGCGTTCTATCGATCTGTAATGTTGGAGCCGCGGGGTCAGCCCGCTATGGTTGGCGCCTTACTGGTCGAACCTGTTGATCCGACGTGTGTCACAGGCGTGATCTACTTCGACGTGGACGCCGTTCTGGGAATGTGCGGGCACGGGACCATTGGCCTGGCCGTAACGCTGGCGCATATGGACCGAATTGGCATCGGCAGTCATCGGATCGAAACCCCAGCCGGCGTGGTGACGGTTGAACTCCTTGATCGCAACACCGTCACCGTGACAAACATCGAAAGCCGCAGAGTTCGCCAAGGCATTGAGCTTGACGTCCCTGGTCACGGCAAAGTGACAGGAGATGTGGCTTACGGAGGAAACTGGTTCTTTATCGTCGATCCCAGCCCGATACCGGTGAATCCCGGCAATATCCCGAAGCTGACCGATATGACGGTCGCCATTCGCAAGGCGTCAATTGCGCAGGAGGTTGGCGGCGAAGAAGGCGAGCCGATTGACCACGTCATCTTTCAGGATGCGTCGCCGGACCCGTCTGTCCACAGTCGCAACTTCGTTCTTTGCCCTGACGACACTTACGACCGTTCGCCGTGTGGCACTGGGAGCTCGGCCCGGCTGGCCTGTCTGGCCGCAGATGGGCGCCTGGCACCCGGACAGGAGATCGTACAGGAAAGCGTTATCGGCAGCACATATCGATTGTCTTACCAGCCGGGTCGGGAAGGGGGCGTGATCCCGTCAATCACCGGGCAGGCGTTTGTCATGGCAGATTCGAAACTGCTGTTCGACGAAAATGATCCTTTCAGGGCAGGGATCGAGACATGACCCCACAGGTTGTTGTCATCGGTGCCGGTGTTATTGGCATTACGACAGCGCTCGAGCTTCAACGACGCGGGCACTCTGTTCTTGTAGTGGATAGGAAAGGTGTCGCCGCAGAAACCTCGGCGGGCAATGCGGGGGCTTTTGCGTTCTCTGAAGTGGAGCCGCTGGCGACACCTGGTATAATGCGCAAGGCCCCGATGTGGCTGCTGGACCCGTTGGGCCCTCTGTCTATTCCCCCAGCATACGCATTGCAAATCGCACCCTGGATGTACCGTTTTTGGCGCGCTAGCCGATCAGGTCGCTACAAGGACGCGCTGAGCGCACAAGCGGGCCTGATGGAACTGTCCCGCCAAGCGTTGGAACGGCTGGTTCCATTCGTGAAAGCAGAACCGTTGCTGCAACGCGATGGGCAGATGCAGCTGTATGAAAGCGATGCAGAATTTCGTGCTAGCCTGCCGACTTGGGACCTGCGGCGCGAACATGGGGTCGAATTTGAGCTACTCAAAAGCCCTGCTGCAATAGCAGAAAAGCAACCCGGTCTCAGCGCGCGCTTTACCCATGCAGGTTTTACTCCGAACTGGCTGAATACTACTGACCCCAAGAAATGGGTGGATCATCTGGCGCAGGTCTTCTGCCACCGAGGTGGCCAGATTGAACGGCGGGACGTTCGTGCGCTGGCACCGTTGGAGAATGGTGTGCGGATCACATTTTCGAACGGTTCTCTGGAGGTTTCCAAAGCGGTGATTGCGGCAGGCGCATGGTCTCATCACATCGCTCGTACTTTGGGTGATAGCATCCCTCTGGAAACAGAGCGTGGATACAACACGACGTTGCCCGAAGGTGCATTTGACCTGCGAACGCACCTGACCTTTTCGCGCCACGGCTTTGTGGCTAGCAGGATCAATGGCGGTGTACGTGTCGGCGGGGCAGTGGAACTGGGCGGGCTGACCCTGCCACCCAATTTCAAGCGTGCCGACACTCTGCTGAAAAAGGCCACGGAATTCATGCCGGGCCTGAAAACTGAAGGTGGCACGCAGTGGATGGGGTTCCGCCCTTCAATGCCTGACAGCCTTCCGGTAATCGGCGCTTCACCCAATGCGCTCAGCGTTATTTACGCGTTTGGCCACGGGCATCTGGGCTTGACCCAATCTGCTGGAACCGCCGAACTTGTCGGAGCGATGATCGATGCGGTCGAGACTCCGATTTCCCTAGTGCCTTACTCGGCCACGCGGTTTTAATGAGGGCATATGCGCAGCACCAAAACCATCCACGTTGTTTCTGCCCACGCGGAAGGCGAGGTCGGCGACGTCATCGTAGGGGGTGTATCACCACCGCCGGGTAAAACCCTGTGGGAGCAACGCTCTTTCATTGCGCAAGACCAGACCCTACGAAATTTCGTGCTGAACGAGCCCCGCGGTGGCGTATTTCGTCATGTCAATCTGCTGGTTCCGCCCATTCATCCAGAGGCGGATGCCGCCTTTATCATTATGGAGCCTGAAGACACGCCGCCCATGTCCGGCTCGAATTCGATCTGTGTCGCAACGGTTTTGCTGGATGGCGGGATCATCCCGATGCACGAACCCGAGACGACTCTGACGCTCGAAGCGCCCGGAGGGCTGGTCCGCGTGCGAGCCGAATGCCGGGACGGCAAGGCAGAACGAGTATTCGTTCAGAACCTGCCGAGCTTTGTCGACAAACTCTCGGTCCCTTTGGAAGTTCCTGGCATTGGCACCTTGACTGTTGACACAGCCTATGGCGGTGACAGTTTTGTCGTGATCGACGCCAAATCCCTTGGGTTTGAGATAACTGAGGATGAGGCCCACGACATCGCGCGACTGGGCGTCGCGATCACCAATTCGGCCAATGAACAATTGGGGTTCACGCATCCAGACAATCCGGACTGGAACCACATTTCTTTTTGCGCCTTCTGCGGACCGCTCGGGCAAACCGCAACGGGGCTGCGCGGCAAATCCGCCGTTGCGATCCAACCCGGCAAGGTCGACCGTTCACCCACCGGAACAGCCGTCTCCGCGCGCATGGCTTTAATGGCGGCGAAAGGGCAGATGAGGGTTGACCAGACGTTCGAGGCAATATCGATCATTGGTTCGCGCTTTACCGGCAGGATTGTTCAGGAAACTCAGGTCGGCGGGCGCGCGGCCATTATCCCCGAGATTAGCGGCCGTGGTTGGATCACTGGCACGCATCAGCACATGCTGGACCCGGACGATCCCTGGCCGGGCGGATATCGCCTGAGCGATACCTGGGGAGTCTGATCAATCATCGCGATTGCTCCTGTGACTTTTTCGTATCACTTACAGATAGTTGGCTGCGCGCCTCTCTTGAGAATCTGTGTCTACCTACCACCTTAAGGTGAGTGGTATTCACCTGCGGAGCCCATATGCACATACGCCTTGCAGCATTAATTGTTGTGTTTGCCACCTTGCTGCTGTCGTTAAACTCCACCCCTTCCTACTCTCAGTTGTCCGCTTCATGTTTGGGGAACAAGGGCGGCTTGACCAAGGTGGTTGCGGCCTGCACGACGCTGATGAATGCGGAGGGACTAACCCCCGTGCAGCAAAACGCTCTCCTAAGGGCGCGTGGCTGGGCCTACTACTGCGGCAAAAGGTATGACAAAGCGATCGTGGACTATAACAGCGCTTTGAAATCGCTGCCGGGTGACTCAGTTTCGCTGCTTAGGCGGGCTTTCGTGCATGACGTTTTGGGCAATGTCGACGCTGCGGACTCGGATTATTCCGAAGTGCTGCAATCCGACCCCGACAGAATCTCAGGGCTTTTCTACAAGTCGAAATTTGACGAATGGCAGGGAAAGCATGCCGATGCCATGAAAGGATATGAGCGGGTTCTTGAAATCGATCCTGATTACAAGAACGTGGGCCAGTATTTGCACCGAATGCATCATGAACTCTATGGGATCGATGGTGCAAAAGAGTTTCTGAAAGAGGCGAAACGGCGATGGCCAAATCAAGTCTGGGTTTATGATACCCAGGTTCAATTCGATCTGATGTTTAGCCGCGATCATGAAAGTGCGATGAACGCCCTGACACAACTGGCACAACTCAAACCCGGAATAGAGTACGAAGCATTGCTGCCGGCGATTGTTCACCTGAAAATTGGAATAGAGGAAGAGGGGATCAAATACGTCAAGGATTATGCGGAACGACATCTGGAATACGACTTGGCCAATAGAAATCTGATCGGAAGATGGTACCAAAAGGCTCATAGCATGCTGGTTATTGGGCAAGACCGACAATGGATGTATCGGTATTTGCTTTTAGCAATGCTTGAACGGCCGGACCTGGCCAAGAAAGAGATCGCTGCTTTTCTCAAAAATTCAGGAAAAAACGGTCGACGCGCAATTCTTCGTATCATCCGCGGCGCGGGGATAGAGGTGTCGCAAGAAGCATGGGCGGGCTCTGTCCAGCAATTGAACAAAGCGATAGACGAGTATCTCGATCATCTCGGACGGACCAGCGGCTTTAGGAAATATGGGCCTCCGGAAAGAGGCTAATGCCGCGCCAATAGCGGTTGTTAGTACGCAATGAACGCTCAAATTCTGCGATTTCAGCAACCCCGTGTCAATTTGCGCGGCCTCTAGACGATTGATCCCGGGCCAAACGTCATTTATGGGAGGCCCTGTCAAAACAGAGTCACCGTTGGGCGGTAGGTTAAACGCGCCCATCCCTCGCCACGCATTTGTGGCACACTCTTGGATCGCACGCCCCGAAAGGCTTAAAAAAGGTAAAAGAATATGGCAGATAAATCGAACTTCGACATATTGTATACCATTGTAGACGAAGCGCCCGAGCTGGCCAGCGCCTCGTTCCTGCCCATCATTCGCAAGTTCGCTTCGGCGGCGGGCGTCAGCGTTGGTACCAAAGACATTTCCCTTGCGGGCCGTATTCTGGCGACCTTCCCGGAAAACCTGACCGACGCACAGCGTATCACCGATGATCTGGCCGCTTTGGGCGAGCTGGTAAAAACCCCCGATGCTAATGTGATCAAGCTGCCGAACATTTCGGCCTCGGTCCCGCAGCTGGTGGCGGCAATCGAAGAGCTGCAGTCGCAGGGTTACGATATCCCGAACTATCCTGAAGAGCCCTCGACAGATGACGAGAAAGCAATCCGCGCGCGTTACGACGCCATCAAGGGTTCGGCCGTGAACCCGGTTCTGCGTGAAGGTAACAGCGACCGTCGTGCCGCCCGGGCCGTGAAAAACTACGCGCAGAAAAACCCGCATTCGATGGGCGAATGGATGTCGGACAGCAAAACAAAAGTGTCCTCCATGTCCGGCAATGATTTCTATGCCAATGAAAAATCCGCCACCATCACCGCTGCGCAAGCCGGCGATGCCAAGATCGAATTTGTTGGCAAGGACGGGAGCGTGACTGTTCTGAAAGATGCCTGGCCTCTGGCGGAAGGCACTGTTGCCGATGCGACCTTCATGTCGGTCAACGCACTGTCTTCATTTCTGGCGGACGCGATTGAGGACACCAAAAAAGACGGCACCATGTTCTCGCTGCATATGAAGGCGACGATGATGAAGGTCTCCGACCCGATCATTTTCGGCTATGCGGTAAAGGTCTGGCTGGCGCCGGTGTTCGAGAAGTTCGGTGCAGAGCTGGACGCTTTGGGTGTGAACCCGAACTCGGGCCTTGGTGATCTGTTGGATCGCGTGAAAGACAATGCCGACATCATGGCGGCAATTGATGCGATCAAGGCAGACCGTCCTTCAATGTACATGGTGGACTCGGACAAGGGTATCACCAACCTGCACGTGCCTTCGGACGTGATCATCGACGCCTCGATGCCCGCTGTGATCCGGGCGGGCGGCAAGGGCTGGGATGAGACCGGCGCCAAGGGCGACACCAACTGCGTGATCCCAGATCGTTGCTATGCGCCCGTCTATGACGAGACCATCAACTTCTTCAAGGCCAACGGCGCACTGAACCCGGCCACTGCCGGTGCCGTGGCAAACGTGGGCCTGATGGCGCAAAAGGCCGAGGAATACGGCTCGCACCCGACGACCTTCGAAGCACCCGCCGACGGCACCATCCGTATCGTTCTGACCAATGGTGACGTGCTGCACTCGCATGACGTCGAAAAAGGCGACATCTGGCGTGCCTGCACCGTCAAGAAAGCGCCGATCGAAAACTGGATTCAACTGGCGATGGATCGTCAGCGCCTGACCGGTTCCGAGGCGATCTTCTGGCTGGATGCGAACCGCGCCCATGATGCAGAGCTGATCAAGTACGTCAAACCAGCGCTTGAGGCCACGGGCGTAGCTGACAAGTTCCTGATCATGGCCCCGCGTGAGGCAACCCGTCAGTCGCTGGAGACCATCACAGCGGGCAAGGACAGCATTGCCATTACCGGTAACGTGCTGCGCGATTATCTGACCGACCTGTTCCCGATTTTGGAACTGGGCACCTCGGCCAAAATGCTGTCGATCGTCAAACTGATGAATGGCGGTGGACTGTTCGAGACGGGCGCGGGCGGTTCGGCACCGAAACACGTGCAGCAGCTGGTCGAAGAAAACCACCTGCGCTGGGACTCGATGGGTGAGTTCTGCGCTTTGGGTGAATCGCTGAACTTCCTGGCCGACAGCAAAGGTAACGCCAAAGCAGGTGTTCTGGGTGCCGCAGCCGAAGCTGCTACGCAAGGCATTCTGGACAACAACAAGTCGCCCAGCCGCAAAGTCGGTCAGCCCGATAACCGCGACAGCCACTACTGGTTTGCACGTTACTGGGCCCAAGCTTTGGCCGCGCAGTCGGATGACCCAGAACTGGCAGCCGAGTTTGCTCCGGTCGCCAAGGAACTGGCAGACAAAGAAGGTCAGATTCTGTCCGAACTGGAGTCTGCACAGGGTGCGGCAGCGGACCTGGGTGGGTACTATCACACCGATCCGGCAAAAACTGCGGCGGTCATGCGTCCCAGCGCAACACTGAACGCGATCATCGACTGATAGACAGTACCCAGGCCCTGCGGCGTGGGTGTTTTTGTTATTTGAGACAGTTGCACGAAAAAGGGCCGACCCCCAAAGTCGGCCCTTTTTGAGTGAGTGGTAAGGCCAGAGCCTCACCGGTACAGTTGAATCCATGTTAACCCGTCGACAATTTTTCGGTATTAGGGGTTTCCCGTAGTCATTCGGGTTCCACCAAAGAACAAAACGCTGATCCTCTGGATTTGAACGAAAAAGGGCTGGTCAGTAGACCAGCCCTCGGACACTCGGAATTCCGAATGATCAGTTTGAAGCTGCCATCAGCTTTTCGTTGTGTTCGCGCAGCGTGTCCGAAACGATTGCGTACCATTCGCCGGATTCACGCATCTCGTTCAGGCCTTTGTTCAGCATCGCCAGGTACTGCTTGCCGAACGGGTTGCTGCGGTGGCTGATGAAGCGCAGCGAGGACAGCGAGGTCACGAAGGGGTTTTCAACCAGATCGTTCTGGTTCAGGCCCATTTCCACCATGGTGTCCGAGAACAGCTGAACTTCGAAGGTCGCAACATCTGCGGTGCCGGTCAGAACGGCGTCAAGGCATTCGCGCGCGGTGATCGGCTGCATCAGCGTCATGGTTTCGCCGTTGTGCAGACCTTCCTGCTCCATATCGTGGATGAACCAGCCGTCCATACGGCAGACCGTGGCGCCTTGAAGCTGATCAAAGGTCGTAGCGCTTGCATACTGACTTTCCGGGAGCGTGTAGAAGCCAACCACGATGTCATAAACCGGAACGGACGAGTCGAACTGAGTGCAGCGCACTTCGGTTTCCCAGGACCATTCGTAGGTACGGTTGGTGCAGTCCGGCATGTTCCAGGCCATCGACACGTCGAACGCGCCGAGCGGCAGCAAGGTTTCCAGATGCGAGTTCCAGTCGTCGACGAAGCTGACCGAATAGTCGCGCGCGTTGCCGCCACGCTGCAGCGCGGTGGTTCCAAGACGGGTGATCGCGCCGCCGCCGTTCAGCGATTCATCGGCGAATGGGGCCCAGCCGTTACCTGTAACCAGCTTGATCGGCGGCTGATAGACGCTCGAACGCTTGACGCTGGCTGCACGGGCTTCTTCCGCCGCGATGATTTCCTGGGCAGTCTGACCGTTGGGCAGGCTACCGTCGGCACAGGGCAGGGCCAGAACCAGACCCGGCTCAAGTGCGTTCGGGTTGGTGATGATGTTGCGGTTTGCGTTAAAGATCGGCTGATAGTTTGAGGTGCCGTACGCTGCAATGGCGATGGTGGCCATCGTGTCGCCGTCTGCGACCGTGTAGTTTGTACAGGCTTCCTGTGCTGCGGCTGCGCCGGCGCTCAGGGCAGTGACGGCGGTGGCCGACATCACAACTTTCTTCAGATTTAATTCAAACATGTCCACTTCCTCCAGACTTTTTAGTCAGGCCAATTGGGGCCTTAGCCATTTTCCATTTGATGACGCAGAGCGGTTGAAACGATGTCTCGCCACTCTCCGGATTGCTGCATGATCGCCAGACCCTGATTGAGCGTCTCAAGGATCGCTTCCCCATCCGGATTATCTTTGTGGGTCATGACGTTAAGCGACTTGATTGCCGCCAGATTGGGGTTCTCGATGATACGGTGCTCATAGCCCAGCCGTCCGATCGCTTCGACAGCCAGGTGCGCTTCGATTGCTACGATATCGGTTGTGCCGTCCATAAGTGCATGAAAGCACTCATCCGGGGAAACCGGGCGCATAAGCGTGATGGCCGGTTCGTACAGCCCAACGGCATCCATATGTGACAGTGACCAGCCTTCGGGACGGCAAATGGTTGTGCCCGCAAAATCCGCATATGTCAGCGTTTGCTCATAGCCCGAACCTTCGCGGGCAAAGAACGTGTCCACAACTTCGTAGAACGGGTTCGAGAAGTTGTATGTTTCGCACCGCGCACGGTCCTTTTCCGACAGAGCCTCGGCCTCTTCGCAGTTCGGACGCGACCACGGGAAGGTTGCATCGAACGCCAGAGTCGGCATCAGCAGATCCAGATGTGACGACCAGTCGTTGACGAACTGGATCTTATAGGACTGCTCGGGCGCGGCGCGCAGCATCGCGGTTTCGACCAGATAGGTGTAGAGACCTCGATTTGGCAGCGCTTCGTCCGTGAAGGGCGCGTAGTTGCCACCTGTGATCAGCAGTAGTTGGCGGTCACGGATCTCCGGGCGTTCTCCGCCATCCGCGTTGCGGATCAGCGCAGCGGCCTCGGCCCGGGCCGCTTCGATTTCTTCCTTAGCTGCGGCTTTTGCTTCAACAACCGCGTCTTCGCTGGCTTTTTTGGCCTCAGCTTCCGCTTCGGCAACCCGGGCTTCTGCTTCGGCAATGGCTTTGGCGGCGCGATCTTCGGCAGCCTTAACCAGCTCTGCGGCCATCTCGGCGGCCATAGCCTCGGCTTCGGTTTGCGGAGCGGCCGGAGCACGCCCGATGTCTTCCAGACAAGGCATCGTCAGAACATCACCGACCCGAATGATGTTCGGATTATTACCGATCACATCCCGGTTCGCGTCATAGATGATGCGAAAATCTTCGGTCGAATACACTTCGATAGTTAGCTCACGAAGGCTATCGCCGCGTTGAATTTCATACGTTGAGCACGCCTGTTGCGCCGAAGCTGTGCCCGCTGCGGCAGCAAGTGCCAGGCTGGATATGATCAGATGGGGTCTCATGGGTCCTGTTGCTTTGCCTTGTTTAGTTTTTTGTGAGTTTCACGACGCCGATCGAAGCGTTGTCCTGATCCGGATCGCCTTTGGTCTTCAGCGCTTTCTGCAGCGTTCCGGCGATGTCTTGCGCAAGTCCGTTTGCGTTGGCCTGAAGAATGGACTGAATTTCCGCGTTGCTGAGGTATTGCAGGCCATCGCTGCCCAAAACCAAAATATCCGAGGGCGTAAGATCGAGCGGGTCTTCGGGGCAATCGACCTTTGGGATTGCCGCCCCCATGATGACTGATGTCAGCTGATTGCGGTCGGGATGCGCAAGGGCCTCGGCCTCGGTCAGGGTGCCCTCGGCCCGCTGAGCATCGATCACCGGCGCCATTGAGTGGTCTTCGTTGATCTGAGACAACGTGCCGTCCCGGAACAGGTAAAGCGGACTGTCACCGATCGAGATCCAGAACAGCCGCCGCCCCAGCAAAAGGACGCCCAACAGGGTCGACCCCATGTTGAATCCGGCACCTTGCTCTTCGCAATGGTTGGCGATTGCCGCATTGGCCTGCATTGCGGCCAGGGGTAGGGCGTCGATCAGGGCGGATTCAGACGGTGTGCCAGCTTCAAGCTCCGCATCCAGCGAGTCACGCCAGGCCTGGATCACCAGTTCCGAGGCCACTTCACCTGCTGCGTGCCCGCCCATGCCGTCGGCGACGACGACATATCCAGCGTTCGCTGCGTCAAACATACGTGATGCAACCGCGTCTTCCTGCGTTTCGCGCTGGCCCTTGTCCAGGATCAGCGCAATATCATATGCCGGTGTCGCCAGCATCTATCAGGAATCCCGCCAGTCAAAGCCGTCATCACAGAAGGCGGCAAAACGGATCGAGGTTTCGCTGATCCGGATCAGGTCGCCGCTCGACAGGGCGACGGTGCTGAGAACCGGTTTACCATTCAGGCGCACCAGGTTGGCTTTGCCGCCGTGGCCCAGATAGCATTTGCGATCTTCCGGGTCATAGGCAATAACCGCGTGGTTGCTGCGGGAAATGCCAGTGTCGCCAAAGTCCAGCTGAATAGCCTGATCGTCATTGCGGCCAATCTGCATCAAACCTTCGGTGAGTGTGACGCTGGCACCGCGACCCGGACCGCCGGTTACAACCAGCCACCCGACCGGGAAGGATTGTTCGGCATTTTCGGTTTTCGCTACTGGTTCCGCTGTTTCAATCAGGTCCTGAACATGGGTGTCGGCGCGTTCGAAACCCAGGAATGTCGTCTTGACGCGGCCACGGCGATCCTCAGCCAGAGCGGGCTGCGGTTCCTGCGGCGCTTCGGTCACTGGTTCTTGGACGGAAGGCTCGTTTGCCACCACATTGACAACCTGTTCGGGCTCGGAAACCTCCACCTCAACGATGGTTTCCTCGACTGCTTCTTCAGGGGCGGCTTCGGCACTTTCCGCGGCTGCGGTGTGCAGCGTCACGACAGGCTCGGCTTCAGGTGTCTCGTCGGAAACGTCCTGCACCTCTGCAATGACTTCCGCCACAACGACGTCATCTTCCGCTTGAGCTACTTCGGCGTCTTCACCCTCGGAAAAATCGGGCATCTTTTCTTCGGGAACCAACTCTTCGGCTTCTTCGTAGCTGTCGGAAGACGACATGTTGCCACCAGCCAACGCTTCGCGCAGCGCGTTAAAGTCAGCAATCGGTTCGGCTTTTTCCGTCTCGGTCGCTGAAGTTTCTTCGGCTTCGGTCTCTTTGGGTTTGCCGGCACCTTCGAGAAGCCGGCTAAGAGGGCTTTTGTATTTAAACATGGTGTCGACACCTTTGATTTTGGCATAGGACAGGCGTCCTATGGAGCTGCTTCTAACCTCTGCGCGCACTTGCACAACGGCACGAATATTTCTGATAACAAACTCACTTTTGACTTCCGCGGCGGGCCGGTTCCCGCCAGGGGCGCCAACTCAGGCGCTGCCCTCAGCAAACACACGCTGGCAGATCACGTACGAACCGGTCAGATCACTCCTGCGCCAACGGCATGTTGGCATTTGTCTCGACCCCAATGCGCAAGACGTTGAACCTTGCCTGAGGTTGATTTTCGGAAACAAGCGCTGCCAGCAAGGCATCCAGGCTTTCCGCGGCATTAACCGTCGTGCCGGAATTCGCCTCAGAGACCAGAACATCGCCCTCCTGCAATGTGCCCTCCGCTTCAGGTGGTACAGAACTTATCACTGTCTTCCAGCCTTCGCCGTCTTTGTTCTGAATGGTAAAGACATAGCCGTTTTCCAGACCAAGAACGCGCATGGCCGGAAGCGCCAACAATCCGTTTTGGGGACGCGTTTCACCCAAAGGCCGATACCGGGCAGAGACGCGGATATAACCATCCTGATCCACCTTCAGATCATTCAGCACCTGAGCGGCAAAACTTGTGTCCGCTTGTACGGGTTTGCCATTCAGAGTGTAGATCGTTGCACCGCGTTGAACCCACTCACCGACAATCGCCGGGTCCATGTCTGCGTCAACTCCGGTGACGGCGATCACGTTCCCGGTCGAAGCACGTCGCCGAGATGTCTGAAACGGAATTTCCACGTCCCAATGCGAGAATGCGACCTGCTGCTCCGCCAGTTCAACTGGTTCCGCTGGAATGGCCGGAGCGGCCTCTGCAGGTGCTGCTTCCGCCACCTCAGCTTCAGCTACTTCCGTAGCTGCGGTTTCTACCTCGTCCGTGGCGACCGGGGTTTCCTGGGCCTGCTCGACAGGCTCTGGCTTGGCTTCCGCTTCCGACGGAGTGGGCTCAGCTTGTACTTGTGCTGGTTCAACCACGGCTTCGGAAACCTGCTCGACTGGTTCCTCTGCGGGTGTATCAACTGCTGCCGTTTCTTCGACGACGCCTGTCTCTGCCGGCGTTTGCACGGACGCGGTCTCTTGTGGAGGAGTTTTTTGCTCTCCGGACATCAGAAAAAACCCGCCCGCCGCCAAGGCCGCGACGACCGCCGCGCCGACCACAATTTTGCCCGCTCCGCTTGATCCGTTTTTGACAACGGTATCCACGGCAACTGCGGCTTCCTCTTTTGGCGTGAACTTGGCCAGTTCGTCGTCTTTTTTGTCCTCATTGCCCAATGCAATGTCGGTGTTTCCTGCCAGAAGAGCGGTGACGACAGCTTCGGCATTCTCGCTCTCGGCCTTAATTCTGGCCTTTTCCGCTTCTTCGTCTTTGTGGTCCATCGCAACAATCACGGAAACGGGCCGGTAATCGAAGCTGTCGAACATCACACTGGGACCGCGGAACATGCGCAACCAGTCCAGAGCGGTCTGCAGACGATCGGTTGCGTGAACTTCCATCGCCTTGTCAATGGCCTCCAGGAACCCTTCAGGGTATCCTTCAAAGCGCCCCGCCAGCGGCGAGTAAGGGTCATCCTGACCGTTGTTGAATGCGTTCAGACGGGTCTGACCATCGATCGGTCGCTCACCGCTGATCGCGTGATACAAAGTCGCCGCAAGAACATAGAGGTCACTGCTTGGCCCTTGTTCTGCGCCGCGAACGTAAAATTCGTGGGGCGAATACCCGTCCTTGATGACGCGCAGGGTCAACAGCGCAGCAGACTGGTTTGCAGCCTGTTCCCGGGCTGCGCCAAAGTCGATCAGAACCGGATCGCCGTTTTCATCGATCAGAATGTTGTCGGGCGAGATATCGCGGTGCAACATGCCACTTTGGTGGATGAACGAGACCGCGGACAGCATTTTCTCGGTCACCTGAATGATAAAATCTGGTCCCGCTTTGTTATCCTGGTTTTCCACGTAATCCAGCAGATCACAGCCGCGGATGTAGTCCATTGCTATGTACGCTGTGTCATTGTCTTCGAAAACCTGATGCACGTTGACGATGTTGGGATGCACCAGGCGCGCATGGTTGCGGGCTTCCTGAATGAACAGATCGATGATCGAACGCAGATCGTCCTTGTAACCCGGCTCAACGGGTTCAACCAAATCGCCATTACGGCGGCAAAGTGCACCCGGATAGCATTCCTTGATCACAACTTCGCGTTCCAGGCTGTCGCGAGCAAGGTAAGTGATCCCAAATCCGCCATTGCTGATAAAACGCAGGATTTCGTACTGCCCGCGCAACAGCTTGGCGCCGGGTTGAAGTCCTTCAATTTTCGGTTCGTCGCGCGTCGCGCCGACGGCCTGGTTGTGGCTCATTTCTTTCCGCCCGTTCTAATCGTTTTGCGGCTTCATACCTTGGGCAAACAGCCCGCGAACTCACAACCAAACACAACCGCAGGACACTGAAGAACGTTAGACGTTTCAAATTTGACTTTATTGGGGCCGCCTCATGGCTTCACTAAGAACCAAGCTTGTGAGAAATCAATATATGGGTTCATAAAACCCGACCACATCTATATATAGGATTTACCTTGGCAAAATCTGCGGACTGAATGCCCGTATTTTGGAGAATGGTCTCTGATTCCGAAACAATCGCCATGCGATTCTTCGGGTCTCGAATCGCTGCGCTGCGGCTCAATTATAGCGAGAAGGGGTCAGGTTCCGGTTTTCGGCTGCACTGAATCCACCCGGCTGCCGGCCCAGGCGAGATTGTCGCTGAGCTGCGCGAGGATGCTGATCGCATCCTTTAGTGGGGCATCACCGCTTTCGAATTGCAGCAACAACAGCAGGTCGGTGGCCTTTTCGAACTCACCGGGAATCCAGTCTGCCTCTGGGGCGATTTCGCCGCCCTGCTCCAAACGTTCGGCGAAATCTTCAACAATTTCCTGACAGCTGTTCAGGAAAGCGGCTGGTTCGATGTTGGACGTCTCGCGGAGATCATCGTAGATGCTTGCAATCGCCGCCAGCCAGTCCTCGAGGATCGGGTTCTCAAGCGGGGGAAGGGCGGATTCCAGCGTCGCGTGGATCGAGGGCGCTTCAGTTTTCGAGGGTTCCGCTTTTCCGATGTCCAGACTTTCCAGATAGGGCAGAAAATCCTGCTCGAGATCCTTCTGTGCGGCTTCCAGGTCTTTCAAACGCCGCGCTGACGCTATTTCCAGAACCTGCTCAGCCAGATTCTGGCCGCCGCAGGTTTCCCAAAGATCAAAATCTGGCTCAGGTTCTTGCGCCATAGCGCGGACAGCGACTGGGGTGCCGATGGGCACGACGGACCGGAACATGTCGCCCTTTTCCTTCTCCAGACGGGCCAAAACGCGATCCAAAGCGTCGCGCACCGGGGGAAGGTCTGTGTGGGTAACAGCAAGCAAACTGTTTGAGCGCAGCTCTTGCGGAACCTGTGCCCACAGGTGGCGCTCGGTCTCGCGCCAGGCGTTGGTTCCGTTCGTGCACCAAATCGCACAATCGACATAGGACAGCAGGTCCAACGTTGGTTTGTAGGTGTCATCAAGCGCACCCGTGCCCGGCAGATCGAACAGAGAAATTTCCTGCAGCGCGGGTGTGTTCAGCCCAACCGAGATGAAATCCGGGTTGTCGGCCGCAGCTTTCTCCAATGCGATTCCGGAATAGACTTTGGGTTCCTTGTCCCACCACCCAACAGTGGTTTCGGGGGCATCGGCATAAGCCACAATGACCAAAGGCAGTTTCAGGTGCTGAGGGCCGGTTGGCAGAATGTCGGCCCCGGCCAGCATGTTGGCAAGGCTGGATTTCCCGGCGCCGAATTCTCCGGCGAAACCGATATTGACCGCATTCGAAAGCCGTTCGGCATGGGCCAGAGCGCGCTCGCGCATCTTGTCCAAGGCCGCATCTGACGGCAGGGTTTCGGTAGCGGTCAGGAAGCGCTCGAGCTTGCGTACTTCCTGTTCGGTTCCGGGAAATTCAATCATTCCGCAGCCTCTGCTAATTTCTTGTCGGCACTATCGGTGCCGAACACTGCATCCAGATCATCTGCAACCCGTTGCGCTTGATCGAATGCCGCCTGCGCTTCTGCGCGTACATTGGTTTGGCCGGTTCCGACCCGTTGTTCAAGATGTCCGGCCAACAATGCCAGGTAATGGTCAAGCACGGTGTTCAGGCGTTCCAGCAGATCAGCCCTGGCCGTATCGACCAGATCGTCGCCAATCATCTCGAATTCCTGTACGATCATCCGTTCGGCCCTAGAGACCACGCTTTTGCGCGAGATCAATCGCGACAGCCAGCTTACGCGCAACTCGACGGTTATGCCCCGGGTCAGTGCGGTGGTATCCGGGCGGAACCAGCGAACCGCGCTGGTGTTCATCCGGTTGTCCGTGGGATCTTGCCAGCCGGGCAGGGCGCGCAAAGCCGCATTGCTGTTCATATCTATAGCATAAAGCTCGCTGAGCATGCGTTGCCGAACAACCTGCGTGGCACCCTGAACCAATTCGCGCATACGATCCCGCAAGGGCGAAAAGTTCAGTTCGGTTTCGCCCCCTTTGGCCAGCAAGGGCGAGTCGCCGTTCGGTCCGCGAACGACGCCTGAAACCGCCTCGGCCACGGTGTCATCCATAACGCCGCGCAAGTTGGCGAGAACGTCATCCATGTCGTCGATGATCTCTGACGTTTTCTGCGAGACCAGCGCGCGCAGTTCAGCCAGCGTCTTGTCGTTATCGTCCCCGTCGGTCACGTCGGCAGTACCGTCATCGTCGATCGCACGCAGATGCGCTTTGGACCGTTCCAGTTCACCTTGGGCAAAACTGTTTAGATGCTGCCATGCCATCTTGAGTTGTTCATCCCGAGGTCCCTGGGTCAACGCATTTGTGACATGGCGGCGCAGATCCGGCAGACCCGAGGCAATCATTGCGGCAAAGCGCAGTACACCTTCGCGGCTGATCGGGCCGGGGCCTTGTTTGATCTCTTCGACACCGTCCAGATACTGCTTCATCTGCTCGGGATGCGCGCGCAGCCAGGCCAGGACGTGATCGTGATTAACACCCGTTTCGTCGCCGGTCAGCGCATAATGGGCCCACTGGGCGCTGCCCATCAGAACATCGATGTCGGAATTGCCAAGAGCTTTCTCCAGACCATCCAACACGTCCGCCCGGACTTTGCCAGCGTCCTCTGCGCCGCCCCCCAACTCATCCACGCGGTTTATGAAAACCACGATCTGACCCAATTCCAACGCCTGCATCAGGCGGAACAATTTGAGGTCGGCCCGCGAAAGCGCCTGGTGCGCAGACAGAACAACCACAAAGAAATCCGATTCCTTGAGGTACTGACGCGAGATTTCCTCGCGGATCAATAGCGGGTCATTAACGCCCGGTGTATCGGTTACGGTCAAAGGGAAGGGGAAGTGGCCGATGTCGAAATAGACCTCGGCCTTCCGGGTAATATCGCTGTACAGACCGCGGTCCGAACCCGGATCGTGTTCCTCTCCATCGGTGGGATCATCACCTGCGCAGACATAGCGGGCCAGATCGTCCGAGGTCAGGTGTTCCAGATCGTGATGCTGGCCCAGCAACTGTTCATAGCTGTCGCCAAGACGCAGTTGGGCGCGGGTCTTCATCGCCTCGACCTGCTCTTCGATCATCTCGCGTTTATAGCTGTCCTCGTCATCCGGAAACATGTTGCGCAGCTCTTCGCCCTCGGCGATCAGCGCCTGCCATTGGCGGTTGTCGAAGAAATGAAACTCGGCCCCTTCGGTGCGGCCTGATGGATGCCCGAAATGCATATCGGTTATCACTGTCGTCCAGGGGTTCACATCCGACGGCAAGTATTCGGCCTGTCCGGTAAAGCCGTTGATAAGGCGTGATTTTCCAGCCTTGATCTGCCCAACAAATGCGATTGATGGCTTCAGATTCGAAAGATCATTTACGATGCGCGAAATGAACTGACGGGTTTCGTCATTACTGACCCCGTTCATGTCTTCGGCAATACGGATTAACTCGCGACGGTTGTTTTCACTCATACTGTTACCCTGGAAACTGATAATCACGGATTGAATTAGTCGAAAAATTGAATGTTAAGGGCGCAATCATTCGGCACGCCCCGTCAGAGATGTCCACACGTTCACGATGGCGCCAAGTTTACGTGCGTCGTGAACAACCATGGAAAGTTGGTCGCCGTCGTTCAATACGGCCAGTCCTGGGCCTTTGCCACCAGAAGGGCGCATCACAATCAACTGCGGGTGACCCAGCTCTGCGGCCGCATCACTATCCCATCCAGCAAGATCGCGGGCGAATTTGCCCAGCAAGCTCTGATCGGCATGCAGCGGCTGATCCTGGGCGCAATCGCCGCCAGACTGAATTGTCGCGCCGTCTTGAGCATTGGCTTGAATGCGACCCAGAGCAAATCGTTCCGCGTCGCCATAGAATCTGCTGGCCAGACCAGCCGGTTCATCTGCTTGTTCATCAGGTGCGTCGGTCTCTGGATCGTTTGGCACCACGGACATAATGGGGTCTGAAGGAAGTTCTATAGACGTGCAGGCATTTGCGATTTCACTGAATGTTATGCCGACGTCATCCGCCTCAAGCATGGTATCCGGTCGCAAAGAAACCAAGTTCAACGGCGCTGGCGCTGCGGCGATATCAGAAACCAGTTGGGCCAGTTGGCCAGCCAGCGCCTCGCGTTGTTCGGTTTCAAAATCCGGCGCAACGCCGAACCGAACGCGAAATACGTCAGTAACCCGAGAGCTGTTGACTTCAATCGCCAGACAATCTCCATTGCTGGCCGTGAATTCCAGCCGGCGCGGTAAGACAGTGCCACGGATGGTTTGCAGCACCTTTTCGCGACGCTCGACAGCACTATCACCCGGAAGAATGACAGCCGGGTCCAGCCGCGCTACCGATGAGCGGCCAATATCCTCGAGCAGGTCGAGTATGTCTGTATCCATCATGCCGTGACCCCCTCTGGTCCCGTCTAAACTGCGGCCGCAACCGGCCCCAGGCTGAGATGTGATTTCGTCAGCGCCAACCCAACGTTTGCGCTATTGCGGCAGATGTAGCAGACCACATGGTCTGGATAAGCCTGCGTCCGCAAGAAAATGTTCAGCCTATCCTTCGAAAACACCGCGATTTCCCCAAATCCCGGGTTTTCTGAAGCCGCGCCCTCTGATTGCCGCAGCAATGCTTCAAACGCACTCACGCCACGGCCCTGAAACAGGTTCGCGACCGCGATCGCCAGCGTGTCCAACGCCTCGGCATCTGCCTGGTCGTTGACGCTGGCCCCAAGCAACATCCCCGTTTCCATATCGACGTACCCGGCCGCAACGCAGTCGGGTATCGTTTCCATGGCGGTTTTCAGTGCGTTTTCGATAGACATCCGGTGCCCCGTCTTTTCCACCTTGGAATCACGTTACAAGACATGCCATTCAGCCCCGCTCTTATTGCCGGTTTTCGGGATCGATGGAACGTCTTCTTTTGCCCGGCGGGCACTATGTTCCGCCGCGATTTTGTCGAACTCCTCAAGGAATGCATTGAAAACCTTTTTCAGCCCTTCAGGGTCTTCAGGAAGGTCTTCGCCCACCGTGATTTCGCGCCACATCGCTGATGCACTAAGCGACGAACCAGCTTCGACATTCAGCAGGTCCTCAAGCGTTTCGGTCTCGGTTTCCTGAACTGCACCATTTGGCATCGGAACGACCTGTGTTTCGATCAGGCCGCTCGTTTCAGGCTCCGGTTCAAACTCATCATCCGAAGCGCCGGATTGCTCGGACAGCAAAGCGGCAATCGACGAAACGGATACATCTGCGCTTTGCGTTTCTACGGCGGGTTCGTTGGCTTCAACCTGTTCAGGCGTGTCCGCCAACTTGTCCCCAAGTGAGGACATAAAATGGTCTTGGCTATCCGGGTCGGCTGCAGGTTGCTCGCCTTCCGCCTCAACCTCAAGGTCGATGGCCTCGTCCTCTTCCAGTTCGTCCTCATCCAGTTCCAGAAACGCGTTTTCGGTGGAAGGCGCATCCGTTATGTCGCTCAGGTTCAGCGGTTGGCTGGGCGTTTCGCGGAAGAAAGACCGAAGTTCATCTTCTTCTGTGTCCACCGACGGTGTGACCTCATCCGGTATCGCCGCCATTTCGGCCCGCATCCGCTCCGCCTCATCAGCGTTGATGCGGGGCGCGCGTTCGGTATCGTCTGCGCGAAGCTCGACACGGGCAGGACGTACCGGAAAGCTGGTGACAACGTCGTCTTTCTCATCCTGGTCCGTCTGACTCAGAACGGGATTTACCAACTTCAGAGGTGTCGTCTGATCCGCGCTTTCGGCACGTTTACTCGGCCGGAACGGCTGTACCCTCGGGGTTTCGGCAAGGCTGTTGTCGATCTGATATCGCGCCAGCATGTCCGCGCGGTTGTCCATGATCTGTTCGGTGATTTCAAGAAAGCTGTCCACCATCTTGCCGCCACCGCTGCGACTCCACAGCTCGGCATCGCCGCTCTTGTCACGTGCCGTGATCGCGTCGCGAGCCGAGAACAAAATCGACCGGTTGAACAGGTGTCCAGCCTCTCGATTCACGCGGCGCAGCACTTTCTGGCGGTCCTTGGAACCCAACGTATCGGCACGGGTAACCAGCAGCAACGAGTTGTGCTGCAACCGTTCCGGCAAAGCCACCCAAGTCGCCCGCTCAGTCTCGCGCCAGGCTTGCGTTGCGTGCGTGCACCACAGCACCCCGTTGGCCTGACCAACGGCGCGGCGCCAGACGTCTGTTGAAATCTTGGGGTCCGAGATACCGGGCGTGTCGATCAGATCAACCGCCTCTAGAATGTCAGATTCGAGGAAAATGCGAACGAATTGCGCGTCGTTGACACCGACGGATTCCAAATTATCCAGCTCGATGTCTTCGCGTGAGCCATCGTGGCGCTGAACGTATGCGGATTGTTTGCCCCAGCTGAACCAGACCGGCGGCAACTGCGTAGCCGTTACCTGAGTCGGCAAGGTATGCGACCGAAGCAAAAAATTCATCAGCGTAGATTTGCCTGCGCTGAATTCTCCCATGAGTGCAAAGACGGGCTTGCGGCGGGACCACTGCTCGATGCGTTCCCATGCCTTGGGCGAGACGAAACGGGTTTGTGAGTCTTTTGCCATATCGCTACTTATGCTGCCTCGTTACTAAGATCTTTCAGGATGTCGCCTAGAATATCGTCTCGCGATTTCTGTGGCGTCAGTCCTGCCATCAGCGCTGCGTTGCGATTGGGGTCATTCTCGGCCGTGGCCGAAATGTTCAGCAACGTCTCCTTCTGCTCGCGCATGAAATCCGAAAGGACGGCGCGCACGTTTTCCAACACTGCGGCAACCTGATTTTCCTCGATATCTTTGGTGATCGAGTTCGCCTCTGACGCGATCAGGCGTGTGTAATCCGCCGCGTAGGCTTCGAATCCTTTACGACGTTGCCACCAACGACGCCACCAGGTGCTTTGTAAGTCCAGCGCGATGGTTCGTCCAATGCCCAGCGGTGGCGGGACACGCGGAACAATCGGCGCTTCGATGCTGAATTCACCCAGATGGTTACCCAAAATCTTCTGGTACAGGGCCTCAATGTCCGTCGCCGCTGCACTGTATAGCGCGCCAGCGTCTTTGCGCATCGACCTCGCAAAGCTGAAGTACGCCGCTTTTTGCAGCGTCCGCAGCCCTGCAGGGTCATACTGCCAGGTGCCTTGTTCACCGTTCAACTCCAGATGCGCAATCAGCGAATCCGTCGCGCGTTTGACAAAGTTGGATTCAGCTGAATTCAGCCTTTCCAAGACTTTGGTACGCAGGGAAGCGGTCAGTTCAGCCGCTTTCTTTTCGTACTGATCTGCGATCGTAGCAACCGCTTCCTCGGGCGACACGCCGTCCAGATCACGGACCAAACCTTCGCCGCCCGAAAGATTCTTGGCAACTGCAGTCGCGCGAATCTGGCTGGCGATGTTGCGGGCACGGTGGCGCACGCGATCCAGAAGGCGGTTGCCTGCGCCCTCAGCGATGCGTTCGTTCATTGCTAACAACAGATCTGGCAGCCCAGACAGCGCCCAGATCTTGTCGAGCGAGGGGGCCTGATCGCCGAACCCGGCAGCCAGATAAAACGTGTTCAATGCCTCGCGTGATTCATCAGACAGAATCTCGGGATTTCCCGTCAATGCGGCCTCGGCCCAAAGCGCACTGCCGAAAACGACGCTTGTGTTCGCGTCGATATTGTTTTGCTTCAGTGTGTCCTGAATCCGATCACGGATTTCCGGCACCTGATTAACTGGGTCGGCCAGTTCGTCAATCCGATTTACAAACAGGATGATCTGGCGATTTTCGAACTGCGCAATGATCCGCATCAGCGCCATGTCCATGGTCGTCAGAGCCTGGCTAGCAGCCAGAACAACGACGCAAACTTCGGACCCGCGCAGGCTGCGCAAAGTGATCTGCTCGCGCACCATGAATGTATCGTTTACACCGGGTGTGTCGCAAAGTTTCAGCGAGATGGGATATTGCGGAATGTCCATGAACAGTTCCGCCGACTTCGTCACATCCGCAAACCGTCCGGTTTTTGGGTTGATGTCCGGGTCGTCTTCGTCACCCAGGCACACATAGCGCTGTATCAGTTCTTCGTCGAAATAGTCGTACTGATGGCTCTGCCCCAGGATCAGGTCGAAATGCTGGCCCAACCGCGCTTCGGACTTCGCCTTCATCTCGCCGATCTGGCGGCGAATATCGTCCATCTCGTCATCGGCACCGGCCCGGTTGGCCAGTTCGCCGAGGCGACCGCCGCCGACCATCAGGTTGTCCCACTCCTCCTGTTCGAAGAATGTGAATTTGGCCTTTTTGTCCCCTTCTGTGCGGGTGTTGATGTTCAGCGTGGTCACCACCGAGGTCCACGGGTTCACGTCCGACGGCAATAGGGCAGGGCGCCCGGCAAGGATGTTCACGATCGAGGACTTGCCCGCCTTGACCTGTCCGACCATTGTGACACTGGCCGTGAAATTCTCCATCCGTGTCTTGAGCGTGGCAAGCCGTGCGGACGATCGCGCATCCGCCACCTCTGTCAATTGGTCGATCTGTGCCGTCAGCGAGCTCATGGCCGATGTCATGGGCGTCAGCGCTTCATTTCCGACTGACAAAAGGTGGTCGTTGCGCGCCATGTTCAGCCTCCGGTTCCTGTCGCAGCCAACTGATGTGCTGGCGTGCTCGTCAAAGTGTCGATGCGGGCGATCAGGTTCAGCGCATTACCCAGAATGGCAGCCTCAGCCCCTGGCGAGATCGATTCATATGCGCGGCAATCTGCCAGCACCTCAATCGAGCTGAAACGTTCACTGTTCTCGAGGCGCGCGACGCGGCGACCGGTCGGAAAACCCTCGGATTTGCTCTCAGGCAGCGGCATACGAGAATTGGCAAGCAGGTATTGCCGCCCCGAGTGCGTGCGAAGCGAAATGCCGAAACCAGTGTTTGGATATTCCCGGTTCAGGGCTTTGAGTTCACCAAGAAAACTTTCGCGCGCAAGACCAACGGCTTCTTGCTCGGCAGCAGCGGAGTTCATCATTTTGGTCACGGTTCAGACCCTTGTACTGGAGTTGAGCGAAAAACTCGTACGGCGCCCGTGGGCAAAAAAGACTCATTAACTCCCAGCGCCCATCAATTACTTTCAAGGCGGTCTTATTTTGACGCGAATAAGATTTTTTGGCGTTTGAATTGTGGCGCAATTGTGTTGGCGACGTAGGCTTCACCCGCAACCTTAGGGCGTATCACGCACTAAAGTGAGTGTCGGGTCAGTTTGTCGCCAGGATTGGTTCACAACAGGAGTCTTAAACCGTAGTGCGTGAAAAGAAGCGCGCGGTATTACTGTAAATTATTGATGTATATTATTATTTGTGGACATTTTAAGCTCTCCGCTCCGCTAGGTTTGCCTTGGAGCAAACGAAAGCCAAGAAGCCTCCAGCCGAACGGTCGATCTTGTAGCTCGCACACACTCACGTTTCGATCAAAAGGTCACTCAACGTAAGCGCGTTTAAGTTTGTAGATAATTCGCACCTAGTGTCTCCAATTTGTAAACAATTGCAGCGACTGGTTCGGTAAGATTATTTGTTATTTATTTTTTTGAAAATACCTGAAACTCACGACGCTTTTCAGTAGCGTCATCTGGCAGCGCAGGCACGAGGTGACCCTCGGTCGACCACCAAGTCACCTAAACGTCGCAAACGTTCTGCAAAGCGCTTTTGCGATTGTTGCGTGTTCGCTGTCAATAATCTTGCACGCGGTGTAATTTTCCCTCTCGCACTCTGCTGAAAGCTTTGCTATTCACCCCCTCATTCTGGCACGTCGTGTCAGGGTTGCGGGTGTGGCGAAATTGGTAGACGCACCAGATTTAGGTTCTGGCGCCGCAAGGCGTGGGGGTTCAAGTCCCTCCACCCGCACCACGCTGTTTTCCCAAAGAAAAATCCTGGTCACCTCTGTTGTTGAATAACGGGCGGAATTTCAGTTTCCCACATTGTTTCCCAGTTTCCAGTTACGGTTTTGTTCTATTCCGCATTCAGAGTCGGCGCGGTTAAGCGCGCTGCGAAAGCCGTTTTTGGTTGGCTCGGCTACGGTACTTTCTGACCATCTCGAGCGTCTTGTAGGCGCAAGGGGCTCGAGCGTGCGAAAGCGGCCAATTTTCAGAACATTTGTGAACGAATGATCTTGCGCTGATTTTAGAAACCCGTAGCCAACGGAACAGTATACCACGGCAGTCCTTCCTGACAATTCCGAAGCAGTGTCTGACATCGACGCTGTACCGCCAACTACCCCTAGGAAAACGGTCGCAGGAACCTTAAACCGGCGTTGGCCGATCAGGTCGAGATGCGCCTGCTGCCCAAGTTGCGCGGCATAGAAGTAGAAAACCTCGGCGGCCAAATTCAGAAGCTTTCGGATTATGTCGAAGTGGATCTCAGCGATTCGGAGCTGGCCGAAGCAATCCGCGAATATGTTCGGCAGGCCGAAGATGAAACAGGGCAATTTGTGTGGCGGGGGGTCACGCGCGGATGAGGCTGATCCGCCGGCCTTGGGCGCAACGTGCCGAAGATCCTGATGAAGCGATCTTTGGCCCGGCGGATTGTCCGCTGGGGGATGCGAACGCACGAGAAAACGCTCGATCCCGACACGCCGTCCTTTTGACGCGCGGTGATCAAGAGCTGCGTCTCTTTCCCTATCCCAAGACCGGTCTCAGCAACGCGGACGTAAAGGTCGCCGGATTACCCGCCCGTCCAAAGATCGGATTTGAGCCTCGTACGGAAGAAGAAGAGAAGGCAGTTGCGGCCTCAGGGTCAGATTCCGCCGCGCTCCGGGCAAACGTCGGCTTAACCGAAACCTCTCAGAGTGAGTTTTCGTCCCCTGCCGAAATGGGTTCCACACTGGGCGGAAAAGAAGCAATGGTGATGGACCAGCGGTTTCGGCATCACCGATTTACCGAGAACACATAGCCGGCAGGTGAGTTGCAGAGGCCGGCAGCTGCGGTGGCCCGGATGGCGAAGGCCGGGGGAAATCAAGCGACTGATCCATCGCCGCCGTGCGAAGGCCTCTTAATCGGAAAGCGGCAACCAAATCGTCTTTCCGGTTTCCTGTCCCGCCCAATCTCCGTTTCCGACTGACCATCCTCCTGGATGCGGGTGCGGGGGTTTTCAACCGGTTCCAAGCTCTACAAATAGGGCGTCAGGCAATAGAAATTCTCTGATTTGGGGGCTGGTTTGCCCCAGATTTTAGCCCTCAGCCCTCTAAGCATTATAATCAGTGTTATGTTCATAAACTGTGCGCCACATACTTTGTCGTTTGACACAGATAAATCCAAGCGCCCCGAAAAATAGAGCAGTTTTTAACAAGGCAGGCAACTTGGCGTACGTCATTAAATCTCACAAATAGACCCAGTAATGGGGTATCCGTTCGCCTCTATCAACCGCTGCGCCACTTTCACTAACATCGGTCGCGCGTTCTCAATTTTCCTCGCTGAAAACCCGTGCATTTTTTCCTTTTTTGTTTGTTGGGGCATACATCTACCAGGCGTTGAACAGGATGGTCTGGACCGTTCACCCGTGATCAGAAGTGGTGGTTGGGATTTTGGAGCGGTTCAAGACGATTTTGGTTACTCTCTGAAAAGCGCAAACCGATCAACGAACTGATCTGGAAACGATTCTGCAAGACCATGAAGCTACGTAGCGTTGCGGCATTGCCGGCAAGGACAATCCCGGATGCCATCAACACAACTGCGCAGGTTTTCGTCTTTGCGACCCTGCTGCAGTGGTTTCTCAACCTACCTATCGTGCCCCGGAGCATTATTGATTAATTGCGCCAAAAAACTATGTCCAAAGCAGTGGAAGTCTTGCCGCTTCCCGATTCAGTTAACCCCTGGTCGAGCCCCATGACCGCAACGTGGCGACAACGCATCGTTTGCCGCCGACGTCACAGGTTTTACGAGCGTTGACCGTCGGCACCGGTCCAGGCAGCGCCACAGGCTCCTGTCAAAAACCCATCACTCAGGCGGATGTTTGCGTCGACGGATTGCAGTTCACGTGCCAACTCTCCCGGTGTGAGGTTCTGATCGATCCGCTGGCGATACAGCCCACAAAGCCGCGTGAACCCGCGCGATTGCGGGGAAAGGCGTAAGGCCCTGACCCCGGCAGCTTGCAGTTTTTCGATCTGATGATCAGTACATGCGTATGTATCAGACAGCGTCTGCACCCCGTTCATTGCCAAAAAGGGCCTTCCATCTCGGGTTTGCACGTCCAACCCATCCGGGTCATCTTCGCATGCAAACTGGCAGTTGTCCTTGGTTCGACCATGCAGCCGAGCGTGATAACAGCGCCCGGAAATCGCCAAGGGTAGCCGCCCATGGCCCCAGGCCTCTACTGCCAGATCCAAATCGCCAGCAACTTTCGCCAGAGCTTCGACCGAACTGATGGGCAGTTCTGGCGGCAGACAAACGCGCCGCGCGCCGCAAGAGGCCAGCCATCGCAGCGTGCCTTCGTTGTAGACGTTGACAAGCGGTCCAACGGAAAACTGGGTGTTCTTAGGTAGATACGCCAGCGCCGTCAGGTCGTTGATTTCGACAGTGACACCCATCTCGATCAATTCCGCAGTCAGCTTGCGTTCGCGTTTCAGCGTCACCAGAGCAAGGCTTGTGAGGGCAACGTCCTTCCCGGCATCTGCAAGTCTGGAAAGCGCTTCGGGAATTCGGTCCTGATAAAACGGCAATCGTTTGGAACACACGAGTTCACCTACCACGACGCGATCCACGGGCGCTTGTGCCAGTTCGGTGTAAAAATCGCTCCAGGTTTCAGCGGACCAAAAGAATTGAGCGGGCCCGACGGTTAGTTCCATTTGGCTATCTCCACGTCTTTTTGTAAGCGCCAGTCGTCATGGCCTGTCCCTCGGACAGCCGCGCGAGCATTCCTTCGGGTAACGGGCGTCCTGCATCCAATGCGTCTACAGCTGCGCGGAAATTGCGGACGACCTGCGCGACGTAGGACTTCGACCGCTGCCGCCCTTCGATTTTCAGAGCCGTCACACCGGCCTTTTGCAATTGCGGGATCAACTTTTCGGCGTTGAGGCTAACCGGATCTTCGAACAGATGCCCGGTCTTCTCTCCCGCGGAAAAACACCCTTTGCACAGCGTCGGATATGGCGCGGGCTCACCCTTGTCGACACGGTGAATGAGATACCCGCCGAGGCGGGCGTCCAATACGCCATGATCTTCGGTGTAATCCACATGGCTGGCGGGCGAGCAGACGCCGTTCATGTTCGGGGATAGTCCAGTGGCGTAAGACGATAGCGAACAACGCCCCTCGGCCATGACGCAAAGCCCACCAAAGACAAAAACTTCAGTCTCAACATCGGTTTCGGCATTGATCGCGGCAATCTCGGGCACGGAAAGGACACGCGGCAGGACGACCCGTTTGACGCCAAAGGTGTCGGCATAGAAATTAATGACATCGGCATTGGCCGCAGCTGCCTGCACGGATAGGTGCCGCCGCAATGTCGGGTGGTTGCGGGACGCATGATCCAGTAAACCGAGGTCGGCCAGAATGACCGCATCTGCGCCACAGACCTCGGCATCGTTAATAGCTCGGTGCCAGATTCCCTCGTCGCCTGCACGTGGGAACGTGTTGATGGCAACCAGCACTTTTGCACCGTGCTGATGCGCAAAGTTAACCCCATCGCGCATTTCCGTTCGATTGAAATTCAAACCGGGGAAGTTGCGCGCATTGGTTTCATCATTAAACCCGCAATAGACGGTATGCGCCCCCGCCTTGACGGCGGCGCGCAAAGCAGCGGGGGTGCCTGCCGGGCAGACAATTTCCATTACCATATCGCTGAATCCTCTGGCCGTGTCAGGCAAAGGCCCGTCCGGTTTTCCGCAAACGCAATCAGGTTTTGTAACGGGCGCGCAAACGGTCCTGACAGCGCGGCCGCCTCTGCGGCCAAATCCAGCTCGGCGTCGTCTATGGCGTTGCGCAAAGCCAGCACTGCACCTGTGTCGCCCTCGACCACCAGATCACGTGAAAAGAACAGGGCATCTCCGTCAAAGGCGCCGTGGACCAACCCAAGCAGCGCCGCCAGAGGGCCGGATATCCGCGCGGACGCAACCGTGTGCCGCCTGGTCAATTTTATTTTTGGCTGCCCGCCATTTGGATTGAGGCGCAGGACAATCGGCAGATCGACCGGATCAAGAACGAATTCCGTCCGGTCGTATTCGCCAAGACGATTGAACAGGCCGGGATGGTTCCTTGCGATTTTGCGCGCAAACACCGTCAGCGAAAGCGACAAAGGTGCAAGCGGCAATGCGCGCAGACCCGCCGCCAACACGGCAGGGCAATACGGCATCGGAATTTGAGGATCGGACAAACAGACCTCCTGCTGCCTCAACAAAGCTGATTATGGCTGCCTTCCTACGGTGCGCGCTCTGTGGGGGAATTGACTGTTGTCAATTCTGGCCCGCGATCTTGTTGCTAGGAGAACGGAAGTTTTACGGAGCTTCCTCATTCGCACTCTACCGCCATACCCCACGCTTCGCCATTTCCTGAGCTGGTGCGAAACAACGGATCAGTTCCGCTCGATTCCTGATCCGGTTTCGGTGCGCCACCAAATGACCGCGGTGCATCGGGCCGTGTTAGAGGCGCAAGGGCCGGTTTTGCAGTTTGATCACCCGTTGAGTGATCGAGACGTGCGATCCGACGTCCCCGTCGTTGTGAACATTTTCGGAACCACCGCACGTGTTGCGGCCGGACTTGGTGTAGATTTGGACGGGCTGGATGGGCTGGGGCAGTTTCTGGCCGCGCTTCGCGCCCCAGCCCCACCGGATGGGATACGCGATGCTTTTTCGCGTTGGCCAATGTTGAAAGCGGCGCTTGCAACCCGTCCCAAAATCATCAAATCGGCACCCGTTCAAAGCATAGTACACATTGATGCCGACGTTGATTTATCGATGATTCCGGTTCAGACGCATTGGCCGGGCGATGCTGGGCCGCTTATTACATGGCCGGTGGTGATCACCCGCCCTTATGCTGGCGAAGCGGACAGCGTTGGCGGATACAATGCGGGCATCTACCGTGTGCAGGTACTTGACCAAAACCGCCTGATCATGCGCTGGCTACCACATCGCGGCGGTGCCGCCCATCATCGCAGCTGGGCAACGCACAACGAAAAGATGCCTGTTGCAATCGCTCTGGGTGCGAACCCGGCAACGCTGCTCTCGGCGGCACTACCGCTTCCGGAAAACGTATCGGAAATGACCTTTGCAGGCGCATTGAACGGTTCGCGCCCACGGATGGTGCCCGCCAAGACCGTGCCCCTTCTGGTCCCGGCGGACGCTGAAATCGTGCTGGAGGGTTGGGTAGCACCAACCGAGACCGCGCCCGAAGGCCCATTCGGCGATCACACCGGCTATTACAATCCGGCTGAGCCATTTCCTGTGATGCATGTCAGCGCAATAACCCACCGGGAAGCGCCGCTGTATCTATCCACCTATACCGGCCGCCCACCAGACGAGCCCGCGATCATCGGAGAGGTGTTCAATCGTCTCGCCCTGCCCACTATCCGTGCTCAAATTCCGGAAATACACGACCTCTGGCTGCCGCCGGCTGCCTGTTCCTATCGCATCGCGGTTGTCAGTATCGACAAGCGTTATCCGGGACAGGCGCGGCGGGTGATGATGGCGCTTTGGGGAATGCTGCCGCAGTTCAGTTACACCAAAATGATTGTGGCGGTGGACACCGATATCGACCCCAGAGACTGGGACGACATTGCCTGGGCGCTGGCGACGCGCATGGACCCGTCCCGGGACGTGATGTTATTGGAGAATACCCCCATGGACTATCTCGATTTCGCCTCCCCCCAGCCTGGGCTGGCGGGCAAGATGGGCATAGATGCCACCACAAAAATCGGCAGCGAAACGAGCAGAGAATGGGGGGACGTCATGCACATCTCGGACGCGGATTTGGCTTTTGCCGAAAAGCTGATCGCACGCACTCTGCCAGAGCTGCGCCAATGACTTCGCCGCGCGTCGTATTGGGCGTTTCCGGAGCATCAGGGGCAGTTCTTGGGCTGGCAGTGGCGAGATTGCTGTTGGCGCGGAATGTCGAAACGGATCTGGTTGTCAGCCCGGCCGCAAAACTCACACTGGCGCAGGAATGCGGCCCCGATGCTTTTGACGAACTTTGCAAGCTGGCGACCCGCTGTCATGCCAATCAAAATGTAGGTGCCAGCATCGCATCGGGCTCGGTCCCTGTGTCCGGGATGATTGTCACGCCCTGTTCCATGCGATCTCTGGCAGCAATCGCGAATGGTCTGGATGATAACCTTTTGACGCGCGCGGCCAGTGTGCAACTCAAGGAACGTCGGCCACTCGTTTTGCTGACCCGCGAAGCGCCGCTGACGCTGGCGCATCTACGAAATATGACGCTCGCAGCGGAAATGGGCGCTGTAATTATGCCCCCGGTTCCGCCATTTTATCTGGGACTGCGCGATATGTCCGGTGTCGTCGACCAAATAGCGGCGCGCGCCGTCGATCAACTGCGAGTTTGCGAACCGGTGGCTGAGCGCTGGCAGCCTTCGGAAGAGCAAGCCTGATACCCAAATCCGACCACCTCTAAATCCAACTACAGTGTTAGCCCTGGCGGAAAATCACAGGAAAAAGTCTGCCCGCTCGACCACCCAGTTCATCGCGATCAGGCTGGCGGCGGTGGCGACGGCTGCGCGGGAACCGATCCAGATAGGCCCTGGCTGCTTACGCAGAAACAAGACCAGCGGCCAAACCAGTAGCACGATCAACAACTGCCCGACTTCGACACCGACATTGAAGGCCAGCAGGCTGTGCCAGACATTTGGTTCATCCACGCGCAGGATCTGGTGCAGCATTAAGGAAAAACCAAACCCATGCAGCAACCCGATACCCGAGGTGATTGCAAAGGCCCACAGATCTACGTGTCCTTGCTCCGGCGGTCGGACGGCCATCACGGCGGCATAGATGATCGACAAGGCAATCAACAGTTCAACCGTTGATATGAACCACGCGCCACTGGGCGCGATGCCAAAGAAACCAAGGATCAGGGTCACCGTATGACCAAGAGTAAAGCCGGTGGCTCGCGCCAACAGGCTGTGCAGGTTCATCGCACCGATGATCATGCACAGAACGAACAGAACGTGGTCCGGGCCTTCCAAAATGTGGCGGATGCCTTCGACCAAAAAAGGTCGAGGCCGCAGCAGCTGCCGAGCCTGACACAACGACCGGGTCATGCATCGGGCCTGTAGCGCGAAACGTTCGGGTCTGATGCCCGTCGTTGTCCAATATCAGGTTCGCCGTATCCCCCTGCCCCGGCAGGCCGGGATGGGAGGTGTAGAGCAAGCTGTAGGTACTGACCGACCCGGCATAATAGCGCAGATGGAGGTCTACCATTACGTCGCCTACATAGGTCTCATCCTGCGCGGCGAACACATCCCCGTTGGCCGGTGCGCTCTGCGCCATTGCCAAAGTTGCAAAGCCCGGCTCCGACCCCAGAGGATGCAACCTCAGAGCCATGATCGAAGCTGTCTGAGCCTGCCCGTCCACTGAAAGCGTCAGTGTGCCTTAGGCGAGTGTCGCCAACCCACTCGGATCGCTAAGTACAGCCGGCAGATCGACGTAATACATCAGCACGCCGTTTTCGACCTGATTGTGCGTGTAAGGTGCAGGTGTGAGCTGCCTGCCCGGGCCTTCTGGGCCAACAAACTCGGCGACCACATGGGACATCGGCAGGCGAAGATAGACGTCCAACCTCTCGTCAGAATGCACCAAATGATGAACCCGCACGTTCTGGTTCAGATTGAAATGCGAAAAAGCGGCGTTGCCGGTCATCCAAAAGACTAATGCAATTGGGAAAACAATTGGTCTCATGAATTACCTCCTTGCAGGAAAGCCTGATTTTTCATTCGGGCTTCAAGGATCGTCAGCCCTGAAAGGAACCACGAACCTTCTATTTGCTCGACGTCCAGGGCGGCCCGGTACGAAACAACCCGCTGGTGCATGTGCCCCCAGTGACCGGCACTGACCCATGCGTCCCATCGGGCCAATATCTGATCGCCACCGATTGCCGAGGGTTTCACATCCTCAACGACCAAGTTTCCAAAGTCTTTGGTCTGAGCATTTGCATCGGATGGCAACGCGACTGTCAGGCCTCGGTTCAGTTTCGCCTTGATTTCTGGTGCGCGCTCTGAAGCGACAAAGTTGCATAAGGCGCGCGAAATTCTTGCATCTTCCGTTTCAAGGCGCGCGGCGGCCAGATTCGAAACAATGGCCTCGGTAATTTGTGACGCCGTTGCGGTAACGGGAACGGTTTTTGACGGAAAGCTGAACTCGACCGTGGTCGACCTCAGGGCCCCAGAAATTACGACGGTCGTTAGCTGGACCGCAACGCAACCTTTGCAAGGCAAATCTGCCGAGAGGACACGCACGCCATCAGAGCAGCAATACAGCGGTCGCAAGCTTCGATCTCGGATCTGAGCAGAGAGCTTGGGATCAACCCCAAGACGGTCGCGAAGTGGCGCAAACGCCAATCTGTCGAAGACCAGAAGACTGGGCCGCGAGAGCTGCGCTCAACCATTCTTAGCCAAGACGAGGAAGCTATGGTCGTTGCGTTCCGGTGGCACACCCTGCTGCCACTGGACGACTGTCTCTATGCTTTGCAGCCATCAATTTCACATCTCACACGATCTTCTCTGCATCGCTGCTTGCAGCGTCACGGGATATCACGCCTTCCAGACATGGATGGGGACAAGCCCAAACGGCAGAAGTTCAAACGATATCCCATTGGCTATTTTCAAATCGATATCTCCGAAGTCAGAACCGAAGAAGGAAAGCTATTTCTCTTTGTGGCCATTGACCGAACCAGCAAGTTTGCGGTGGCGCAACTGGTGGAGAAGGTCAATCGCAAGACGACGTGGAAATTCCTTGAACATCTTCTGAAAGCCGTACCTTACCGTATCCACACGATTCTGACGGACAACGGCATCCAATTCGCCGAGCAGCCGCGCAATCGCAACACTATCTATTCCCGGCCCATGCGGTTCGACATGATCTGTGAGGCCAACGGCATCGAGCATCGGCTGACCAAGCCAAACCATCCGTGGACCAATGGCCAGGTTGAGCGCACGAACCGCACGATCAAGGGCGCAACCGACAAACGATACCACTATGAAAGCCATGATCAGCTTCGCACACATCTGGCCGACTTCCTTGATGCGTGCAACTTCGTTCGTCGCCACAAGACGCTCTCTGATTTCACGCCCTACGAATACATCTGCAAAATCTGGACATCATAACCAGATCGGTTCATCCTAAGTCTGATCCACCAGATAACCGGGACGGAACACCTAATGCTCGATTTGGCACACGCCCCTTTCCCGAATTCAAAAAATCGAATTAACATGGCTCGCGACAAAGGAAAAAATCGCGAGCCATTTTTTTACGCTCCCGTTCAAGGACCTGAGTGATGGTAACCAAAACACAGCTTGAAGCTGAAGTCGCAGAGTTGCGTCGCCAGTTGGCCGAACAAAGTAGCGCGCAGACCGCAGCATCGACCCCAAAAGAAGATGAGATGTCTGACCTGGGCAAATCGACGTCGGAGGGAATTGCCGACAGTCTTGAAGCATGGTCCACGCAGATCGAAGAAGTGATGACCGAACTCGAAGAATTTCCGCACAAAAAGCCGGTCCTTTTCGCACTTGGCATCTTCACGCTTGGCTATCTTTTAGGCCGATCCCGGTAGGAGCCCGATCATGAGCCGCATTTCACGCAACATCTCGATCATTCTGCGCGCCGAAAGGCTAATCGCCCAAAGACAATTGGCCGTCGCTGCCAAGCGCACGGGGTTTTATGCCGCCGCCGGGTTGGCCGTTGGCCTCGCGGTCATCATGTTAAACGTCGCCGGGTTTTTCTGGTTGTCCGAGACGATGTCAAAATCTCTGGCGGCTGTCATAGTGGCCGGGGTGAACCTTGTTCTGGCCGTGCTCCTCGCCTTGGTGGCGAATTCCATGACCGCCGAAGGCGACACCTCTGCAGCGGTAGAATTGCGGGACATGGCGCTGCACGACATCGAGGAAGAAGTGACCGACAGCCTCGCGGAGGCACGCAACACAATTGTCGGCCTCAGGCGTGACCCAATTGGCATGTTGTCGCCCGATATAATCAGTTCGCTTCTTGGCGTCCTGCTGCGATACGCGCGGCGCAGAAAGAACAAACCGGATCAGTAGAGATCAGGCCAATCTGGCCGCTGCCCGCGCGATGACCATCTCTTCGTTCGTAGGAATGGCCAGAATTCGTACCCTGCTGAAGTCCGTCGACAAAACGGTGCCGTTATCCGCATTTCGGTTAGGGTCCATTTCAATCCCGATCCAACGCATGCCCTCGCAGACCATCTGCCGGATACGCGCAGCGTTTTCGCCGATGCCTCCGGTAAAGACCAAAGCGTCGATGCCTTCCAGCGCGGCGGACAACGCGCCCAGTTCCCTACGGATGCGGAAGACGTAGTATTCAATAGCCTTTCGCGCGTCCGGGGTATCAGCGGCCAGAAGGGTGCGCATGTCCGAGGACATGCCTGAAAGCCCAAGAAGACCGGATTTACGATAAAGGGTTTCGGCGATTTCCTCGGCTGTCATCCCCTCCTGCTGCATCATGTACAGCACGACGCCCGGATCCAATTGTCCGCTGCGGGTTCCCATTGGCAAGCCATCCAGCGCCGAAAACCCCATGGTCGAGGCGACGGCACGCCCGCCTGAGACCGCACACATCGACGCACCATTCCCCAGATGAGCGATGACCACGCGGCCATCATAAAGCCCCGGCGCGATGTCCTTCAGCTTTTGCGAGACGTAGTCGTAGCTTAGCCCGTGGAACCCGTATCGTCGAACACCCTTGTCGTAAAAGTTCTGCGGCAGGGCAAAGGTATCGTTCACCCATGGGTGCGCACGGTGAAACGCGGTATCGAAGCATGCGACCTGAGTTGTGCCCGGAAACGCAGCACTGGCAGCCCGAATTCCGGCAAGGCTGTAGGGTTGATGCAGGGGTGCGAACGGGATGAATCCACTCAGGGTTTCAATGACGCCTTCATCCACCACAACGGGTTCCGAATAGACCGGCCCACCATGAACGACCCGGTGGCCAATGGCCCGGACGTGAATATCCGGCAGGTATTCACGGGTGAGTTCAAGGAACGCATTGATGGCCTCGTCATGCGTTTTCGTCCCCGAAAGTTGTCGGTCAACAGACCTCCCACCTGCGGACTGAGCCAAGAGCCGCGGCGCATCCCCCAGCCGTTCGATTTGACCGCGCCAGCGCATCCTGGGCCGACGATCCTCAGTCAGTTCATAAAGCGCGAATTTCAACGAGGACGACCCGGCGTTCAGTGCCAGAACATGTTCAGCCATGGATTTTGCCTTTATTCGCAATTGCATGCAGCGCCGCCACGGCGCAAGAGGCCAGCCGCGAGGCGTCATCATCCGCGCGGGAGGTCAGAATGATTGGTGCTGCGGCACCAACCACGATTCCCGCGGCTTCGGCATGAGAGATATAGGTAAGCTGCTTGGCCACCATATTCCCTGCCTCAATGTTCGGCGCCACCAAAATGTCCGCCGCCCCGGCAACAGGTGATGTGATACCCTTGGTGCGCGCAGCGTTCAGGTCCACCGCGTTGTCCATGGCCAATGGACCATCGACCAACCCGCCGGTGATCTGCCCGCGTTCTGCCATTTTGGACAACAGCGCAGCGTCGACCGAAGATGGCATATGCGGATTGATCGTCTCTACCGCCGACAACACGCCAACCTTGGGCACTTTGATGCCGATGGAATGGGCCAGATGAATGGCGTTTTGAACGATGTCGGCTTTGGTTTCGAGATCGGGTGAAATGTTTACGGCCGCATCGGTGACCATGATGGGCCGTGACATGCCCGGCACGTCCATAACAAACACATGCGACAAACGCCGCCCCGTCCTCAGGCCTTTCTCGCGGCGCAAGACGGCCCGCAAAAGAACATCCGTATGCAGATGCCCTTTCATCAGCATCCGAGCTTTGCCCTCCACGACCAGATCGACGGCACGATGCGCGGCCATCTCGTGGCTGTCGACCTCGATGATTTCAGTTCCGGATAAATCAGCGCCAAGCTCGGTCGCAGCAGCAGCAATTTTGTCGGGATCGCCGACAAGTATCGGAGTGATTATGCTGTTTGAACTCGCCAACAAAGCGCCGCCCAGTGAGTTCGGCTCTTCCGGGGCGATGACGGCTGTTGGCATAGGGTCCATGGGGCGCGCCTTTTCCAGCAGAGCGTCAAAATGCCGGTGCCTTTGAACGATCAGCCCAGGAACTTCGACCGAGTCAAACTTCAAATGCCGGGCGGGTGGCGTGACTTGCACCGTACCGCTTAGAATCAACGCGTTGTCCCCGACCCGGCGCACTTCGGCGGCGCAGGTCAAATCGCCATCTTCGCGCTTTTCCGTGACCGAAACAAAGGCGGTCAGTTCTTCGCCCGCCAGAACCGGGGCATGGAATCTGAGGTTTGCCCGGCGTGTCTGCGTGCCCGCCCCTGGCAGGACGTTTCCCAGTACCGCCGCAACAAGGCCAGCGGGCCACAACGCGGGTGCAACAGCTTCGGGGCGCCCATCACCATCCCCATCATAAGCGGCCAGATGCAACGGATTATGGTCTCCGGACGCCGATGCAAACGCGTAAAGATCGTCAACGGTGCAAAGCCTTGTAACCTGGGCCTTATCGCCGACTTTCAATTGTGAAAACGTCCGGTTTTCTTTAATTTTCATCTCGTCAGGCTTTGATTTTTGCAAATGATCGTATTTGAAACCGACGCTCGGCACTTCAGTCCCACCCGACTGGAGCTTGCCGCCGATTCCCCTGTATTTCTGCGCTGCAGCGTAGCCAAAAGAACTTCTGACCACAATTGATTAAGCTTCTTAGCGGCAATCTGGCGGGTAGCGCCCTTTGTCGCCTGCCAGACCTCAGCCCCGCTGAGCCGTCTGACGCGCTAAAGCTGTCTTCCAATCGCCACAACAAGGGGTCTTCGGTTTTGAGCTTGACCAATAATGCGAACTCGGGCACTTCTCGTCGTCGATGGTTCCCGATGGTGCGCCCAAGGGATGAAAAGGGAATACGGTGAGGTTGCCGAACGGCGCCAATTCCGTGACTGCCCCCGCAACTGTAAGCGGTGAGCGACGCCAACAGACCACTGGCCCAAATGGGCTGGGAAGGACGGCCAAGCCACGACCCGCAAGTCAGGAGACCTGCCATCTGATGTTCAACCAACCCGGGGCGGGGCGTCCTGGAAGGAGGCTATATGGCACGTCTGACGCGTGTTTACATGATCGGCACCTTCTGTCCACGCTTGACAACAAGCGGAGCGGGCAATGCTGAGAAAACCTGATCACTTCATTCCGATTTGCGAGACGTGCATGGGCACGGGTGTCGTCGGCGCGATCCAAAGCGGGTTGCCGGACAGGCTTCCTCGCGCGTTGTCTGCCCGTACGTCCTTGCACACAACGCGTTGGGTCAACGCTGACGGTCGCTTGCGCGCATTGTTCAGAAAGAGTCATTCGCACCCGCCTCAGATCAAGCAGGAGGAACGCGTATGACCCGCAGACCATTTCTTGAAACTCGCGAGTTGGAATACCACGCCCTGAATGGCGAAGTCCTGCTGAAAGACGTCAAGTTTGATTTGGACGAAGGGGCGGTACTGGCGATTGCCGGGCCGAATGGCGCGGGCAAGACAACGCTCCTCAACCTCTTGTGCGGGGCAGAAGAGATCGTTCAGGGGGACGTTTTGATCAAGGGGCGCAGCCTTCGGCAACTTTCGGCAATGGATCGCGCCCGTATGATCGCAGTTGTCAGTCAACAAGAGGCCCCCGATGGACGGTTGTTCCTGCGTGACTATGTGGCCCTGGGACAAATTCCGATCCGCGCGGACCGATCCGCAAGCGAGCACGCCGACGAACTGGACCGTATCCTGAACCTGACCAGTTTGTACGCTTTGGCCGACAAGCGTATGGCCGTCCTGTCCGGCGGCGAGCGCCAACGGGCCCATATCGCGCGGGCTTTGGCCCAGAAACCGTCACTGTTGTTTTTGGACGAACCAACCAACCACCTGGACCCGGACGCCAAGGGCCGCATGCTGTCCCTGGTGGCGGAACTGGGCATCACGGTAGTGATGATCGTCCACGACCTGGTCATGATCCCCGAGTTCGCCACCCATGTCGCACTGATGAAGTCCGCCCGGCTGACCGGCTTTGGGTTGGTGCACGAGGTGCTGACCCCCGAACGCGTCCGCGAAACCTTTGGCGTCGATTACCTGTGTTTTCAACACGAAGGCCGCGTGATCCCGGCGCTGGATATCCGAAGAACCACAATCTCAAAATGAGGAACAAAACCATGAAACAGGCACTCTGGCCCGCGGCGCTGATCACCGGCCTGGCAACAAGCGCGGCCGCACTTGAGACCACAGTCGATAATTGCGGCGAACCTTTGATTTTCGAAACCCAACCCGAGCGGCTGGTCGTCCACGACATGAACATGACCGACATGGCCTTTGCGCTGGGTCTGCAGGATAAGATCGTTGGGCTGACGGGCATCACCGGCTGGTACAAAACAAGCCCGGAATTCGACACTTTGCGCGGCGACATCCCCGAGCTGGCGCCGAAATACCCGACTGTGGAAAACCTTGTCGCGGTAGAACCCGACTTGTTTTTTGCGGGCTGGTACTATGGCATGAAGCCCGGCGGCGATGTGACCCCGGACACTCTGGAGCCCTTCGGGATCAAAACGATGATCCTGACCGAAAGCTGCGTACATCTGGACAAGGAACGCCCCGAAGCAAGCATGGACCTGCTGTTTGATGACGTCCTGCGTCTGGGCAAAGTCATGCAGGTCGAAGACAAAGCTGAAGAACTGGTCGATGGCTGGAAGTCTGAACTGTCTGCTATCGAAGCCCAGACCGCCGACCTGCCCAAACCCCGCGTCTTCCTGCTGGACGGCCCCGCCGACGCGCCATTCACCGCTGGCAAATTCGCCATTCCCGACGCCATGATTTCGGCGGCGGGCGGTGAAAATGTCACACATGACATGGAAACCAGCTGGGGTCGCTCCTCGTGGGAGGCTGTAGCCGCTTCCAACCCGGAGTTCCTGGTTCTGTTGGACTATCAAACCGGCAATGGTGCGGCGGATACGTTCAAGTTCCTGCAGGAACACCCGGTGATGTCCCAGACGGACGCTGTCAAAAACGAACGCTGGATTGGCCTGCGGTACGAAGAACTGACCCCCGGACCGGCAAATATCGAAGCGATCTCGAAAATGGCTCAGGCCATGCATCCGGGCTTGAACTGATATGGGCCGATTGTGCCTGACACTATTGCTGGGGGCGGCCGTTCTGGCCGCCCTCTTGCTGATTTCGACCGTATACGGGACCACGTCCATACCGGCATCTGATGCTTTTACCGGCGTCATGCTGGGCACCGGATTGATGGACGGGCAGATGTCACCGCTGCACCGCATCGTGTTCGACCTGCGCCTACCACGCGCCCTGTTCGCCGCGGTGATCGGAGCGGGTTTGGGCATCGTTGGAGTTGTCTTGCAGACGACCACCCGAAACGATCTGGCCGACCCGTTCCTGTTTGGCCTGTCTTCGGGCGCAGCCGCAGGGGCGGTTTTTGTCATCACGGTAACCGGAGACGTTCTGGGCTTTTGGACCCTGCCGCTGGCGGCGTTTTGTGGTGGTCTTGTTGCTTCAGGCATCGTGCTGGCCCTGGTTCACGGGCTGCGTACCAGCGCGCCTGAAAAGCTGATCCTTGCAGGTCTGGCTGTGTCGTTTCTGTTCTCGGCCGTCACCAACTACCTTATTTTCGCAGGCGACAGCCGCGCGGCTCACTCGGTTATTTTCTGGATGCTGGGTGGCCTGGGACTTGCCCGATGGGAAACGTTTCCGCTGGTCTGCGCCGGATTGCTTTTGATCCTTGCTTACGCATCGTATCGCAGCCGATGGCTTGACGCGCTGCTGACCGGCGATCTGACGGCCGCCACATTGGGCGTGCCAGTTCAGGGCCTGAGGTTCAGAATGTTTTTCGTGGCCGCCCTTGCCACAGCAGTGTTCGTTTCGGTCGCGGGGGTGATTGGATTTGTCGGTTTGATGGTGCCGCATATCGCCCGCGGGATTGCCGGACCGCTCCACAAACATTTGGTCCCTACTGCTGCCGTTGTTGGCGCTGCGTTGTTGACAGGTTCCGATATTCTCAGCCGGTTGCTGCTTGCGCCTCAAGAACTGCCAGTCGGCATCGTGACAACATCTTTGGGGTCGATATTCGTCTTTCTACTTCTGATCCGAACCGCCCGCCCACGCCGCTGATCGCCCCCCGGCGACAAACAACGCGGCAGAACGCGGTGGGAGATTTCCTAACTTTCAATAATTAATCGCAACTAAATGACCTAGATCAAAAAAAGTCCGCACAGCGCACGGTATGCGATACACTCGATCAGGGGAATCGAGTGCAGCCAGGTCGCATAGAATGCAACAACTGACCAGCCGACGCGCGTTTCTAAGCGCCAACATCCGACGCGAGGACGGCAAGACAGCCAGACCTCCGGGTTCTGTCGTGCAGGGTTTTACCGATTTGTGCACCAAATGTGGTGCGTGTTCCGACGCCTGCCCCGAGGATGTGGTGGCCGTCGGTCCGGACGGATATCCGGTGTTTCGACCCGGCGACAATGCCTGCACGTTCTGCGGTGACTGCGCGCAGAGCTGCCCTACCCCAGCGCTCGAAATCGGACGACTTGCAGACTGGCCGTGGCGCGCCACAATAAAAACGGCAAGCTGCCTTTCCATGAATGGGATCAGCTGTCGCGTTTGCCAGGATAATTGCGAACAAAACGCCATCCGTTTCAAGCTAAAGACCGGCGGCCGCGCTGAACCTGCGCTGGACGTCGAATCCTGCAATGGCTGCGGCCTCTGTCCAACCCTCTGTCCCGCCGATGCCATCGCGCTTGAACGCCAATCACAACCCCGAACGGAAGCCATTCAATGAACATCTGCGGCTGCCTTGCCCATGTCGTACCTGAACACGCCAGCGCTGCGGCGCAGGTGATGAAGGACACCCCGGGTGTCGAAGTGCACGCCGAAACGGAAGACGGCCGTTTTGTCGTTGTTGTCGAGGACACCGCTTCACGCCTTGCATCCGAGATCATCATGGATCTGCACCAAATCCAGGGCGTGATCTCACTAACCCTGACTTATCACCATTTCGAGGATCTCGCGGACGCCCATCCGCAGCCCGATGCCCCAAGCCAATCCACCAGCCGGAGGCCCACGCTATGACACACTCTGAATCTCGCCGGACTTTTCTCAAGGCCTCAGCGGCCGCAGCCACGGCATCCGCCGCAGGCATTCCCATGGCCGCTGGACAAGCCAACGCACAGACCGGAGCACCCGATATCCGCTGGGACAAGGCAGCATGCCGGTTCTGCGGCACAGGTTGCTCTGTTCTGGTCGGCACCAAAGACGGTCGCGTTGTCGCGACCCAGGGCGACCCTGACGCGCCTGTAAACCGGGGCCTGAACTGCATCAAAGGCTATTTCCTGTCCAAGATCATGTACGGCAGGGACCGCCTAACCACGCCGCTGCTGCGCAAAACCAATGGCGAATATGACAAGAACGGCGAGTTCGAGCCGGTCAGCTGGGACGAAGCTTTCGACGTCATGGCCGCCAAATGGAAAGAAGCTTTGGCCAAGAAAGGCCCAACCAGTGTCGGTATGTTCGGCTCGGGCCAATGGACAGTGTGGGAAGGGTATGCAGCTTCCAAACTGATGAAAGCTGGCTTCCGCTCCAACAACATCGACCCCAACGCGCGGCACTGCATGGCCTCGGCGGTTGTGGGCTTTATGCGCACCTTCGGCATTGATGAGCCTATGGGTTGCTATGACGACCTCGAGCACGCAGATACTTTCGTGCTGTGGGGCTCGAACATGGCCGAGATGCACCCGATCCTGTGGTCGCGCCTGACCGATACGCGCCTGACCAAGCCGGGATGTGAGGTTCACGTATTGTCGACCTTCGAACATCGTTCGTTTGAACTAGCAGACAATGACATTATTTTTGCACCGCAAACCGATCTGGCGATCCTGAACTACATCGCCAACTACATCATTCAGAATGGCGCGGTGAACGAAGAGTTCGTCAAAAACCACGTCAATATCACCAAGACCGACACTGATATTGGCTATGGCCTGCGTGACAACAATCCGCTGCAGCAAGAAGCGGCGAACCCGAACTCGGGCAAGCTGGAGACCATCAGCTTCGAAGAATACGCCGAAGCCGTTGCCCCCTATACGCTCGAATACACCTCTGAACTGTCGGGCGTTCCTGCTGACAAGCTGGAAAAGCTGGCGCAGCAATATGCCGACCCGAACCGCAAGGTCATGAGCCTGTGGACCATGGGCTTTAACCAGCACACCCGCGGGTCCTGGGTGAACTCGCTGATGTACAACGTGCACCTGCTGGTCGGTAAAATTTCGGAACCTGGAAACTCGCCCTTCTCGCTGACCGGTCAGCCTTCAGCCTGCGGCACCGCGCGTGAGGTCGGCACCTTTGCCCACCGTCTGCCCGCAGACATGGTTGTGGCAAATGACGAGCACCGGAAAATCTGCGAAACGGCCTGGAACATCCCCGAAGGCACCATTCCGCCCAAGCCCGGCTTCCACGCGGTGCTTCAGCACCGCAAGCTGAAGGACGGTGATCTGAACGCCTATTGGGTGCAGTGCAACAACAACATGCAGGCCGCGCCGAACATTAACGAAGAAGGCTATCCCGGCTATCGTAACCCGGACAACTTCATCACCGTCTCGGACCCCTATCCAACGGTCACCGCAGTCTCGGCCGACCTGATCTTGCCCACCGCCATGTGGGTTGAAAAGGAAGGTGCCTACGGTAACGCTGAGCGCCGCACCCAGTTCTGGCGTCAGCAGGTGAAAGCGCCGGGTGAAGCCAAGTCTGACCTGTGGCAGTTGATGGAGTTCTCGAAACGCTTTACCGTCGAAGAAGTCTGGGGTGAAGAACTGCTGGCCAAAATGCCCGAGCATCGCGGTAAGACCATGTACGATGTGCTGTATGCCAACGGTACGGTGGACAAGTTCCCGCTGTCCGAGACGGCAGAAGGCTTCGACAACGACGACGCCGAGCACTTTGGCTACTATGTCCAGAAAGGCCTGTTCGAAGAATATGCCGAGTTCGGGCGCGGCCACGCGCATGACCTTGCTCCGTTCGAGATGTATCACGAGGCTCGTGGCATGCGCTGGCCGGTCGTAGACGGCAAGGAAACGCTCTATCGCTTCCGCGAAGGTTACGACCCGTATGTACCCGAAGGTGCTGATGTAAAGTTCTACGGGCACAAGGACGGCAAGGCCAAAATCATCTTTGCGCCTTACGAACCCGCCGCGGAAGAGCCTGATGCGGAATACGATCTGTGGCTGTGCACCGGTCGGGTGCTGGAACACTGGCATTCCGGTTCGATGACACGCCGCGTGCCGGAACTGCACCGCGCCTATCCAGCAGCCGTCGTCTACATGCATCCTCTGGACGCAAAGGATCGCGGTGTGCGCCGTGGCCAGGAAATCGTTCTGTCTACACGTCGCGGCGAAGTTGTCAGCCGGGTGGAAACACGGGGACGCAACAAAGTGCCACGTGGGTTGGTCTTCATGCCGTGGTTTGACGAGGGTCAGCTGACAAACAAGCTGACACTGGATGCCACTTGCCCGTTGTCCAAAGAGACGGACTTCAAAAAGTGCGCCTGCAAGGTTGAGCGCGCGTAACGGACAAGCGAGGCAAAGGTCGTCCCCATGCCCCATGGAGGTAAACCCCTTTCGCCGCAGCGGCGCCGCTTCCTGCAGGATGCGGCCCGCGCGTCGGGCGGCTGCGTAGTCGCCGGGTCTTTGCTGGCCTGGCTGGCCCGCGACGCCCGGGCCCTGCCGGCCGAGGCTTTGCGGCCCCCCGGCGCGCTGCCTGAAAAGGAGTTCCTTTCTGCCTGCATCCGCTGTGGGCTCTGCGTGCGGGATTGCCCCTATGACACGTTGAAACTGGCCGAGCTGGGTGTGGATGCCGTGGCAACCGGAACGCCGTATTTTACGGCGCGGGATATTCCCTGCGAAATGTGCGATGATATCCCATGCGTTGCCGCCTGCCCGACTGGTGCGCTGGATCCGAATCTGGACAATATCGACGACGCTAAAATGGGCGTCGCCGTATTGGTCGATCAGGAAAATTGCCTAAATTTCCTCGGCTTGCGCTGTGATGTCTGTTACCGCGTCTGCCCTGTCATTGACGAAGCCATCACGCTGGAAGCCGCTCACAACACGCGGTCAGGCCATCATGCGTTGTTCATTCCGACTGTTCACGCAGATCACTGCACCGGTTGCGGAATGTGCGAGAAAAGCTGCGTTCTACCCGAGGCGGCGATCAAAGTTCTGCCGGCCCGCCTGGCGCGTGGCACCAGCGCAGATCACTATCGAAAGGGCTGGGAAGAAAAAGAGGCCAAGGGCGGTCCTCTGGTCGAGGGGATCATTGATCTGCCCGACCGCCTACCCGGCCCTGGCACCGACAATTTGGCAACCCCCGGCGGGTTCGCCCCCGGATACAATCTTCCGGGAGCCGGACAATGAGCGCCCGTACCCAAATGGCGGTAGGCCAAGAGGCCACCCAGGTCAAAGGTTGGCTCCGCGCCCACAAATACCTCCTGCTGCGGCGCACAAGTCAGCTGTTTTTTCTGGCGCTGTTTCTATTGGGTCCGTGGTTCGGGATATGGATCGTGCAGGGTACGTTGGCGGGATCGCTGACGCTCGGCGTGCTGCCCCTGACAGATCCGTTTATCCTGCTGCAAAGCGTAATCGCCGGGCACTGGCCTGAATTGACGGCCCTTGTCGGTGGCCTGATTGTCCTGGCCACCTACGCACTGATTGGCGGTCGCGTCTATTGTTCCTGGGTATGCCCCATAAACCCGGTCACCGATGCTGCCAACTGGCTGCACAGGCGTTTGGACTTGCCTAAGGGCTGGCAGCCAAAACGCAGTACGCGCCTTTGGATTCTGGCAACAGTCATGATCGTCTCTGGCCTGACCGGCGTGATCGCGTGGGAACTGATCAACCCGATCACCATGCTGCATCGCGGCCTGATTTTTGGTGCTGGGTTCGTGTGGGCCATGGTCCTCGCCATCTTCGTATTCGACCTCTTCGTATCCCGGCACGGCTGGTGTGGTCACATTTGCCCGGTTGGCGCGTTCTACGGCCTGATCGGCAAAAAAAGCCTGCTGCGGGTCAGTGCCTCGAACCGGGCCGCCTGCGACGACTGCATGGACTGCTATGCCGTTTGCCCCGAAAACCAGATCATCTCGCCAGCTCTGAAAGGTAAGCCGGGTTCAACGCCGCTGATCCTTTCCTCCGACTGCACCAATTGCGGTCGTTGCATCGATGTCTGCGCAGTGGATGTCTTCAACTTTACTCACCGGTTCGACGACCACGTCGCCGCACCTTCCGATCCAGTTCCCGCGCCCGATCCGCGCGCAGCCAGACCTATTTAAGGGAGTGCCAAAATGAACAAGCCAATCCGAACAGGCGTTGCCGCCCTAATCCCCGTATTACTCCTGAGCGGGTTCGCTCTGGCGCAATCAGCCCAGGTGGAAGCACTGCGTGGGGCAGAAGTAGACGAACCCGTTGTTCTGGATCAGGTCCATCGCAACGTCGAAGGCCGGATGCAGCGCAACTATCGCCAGCAACCGCCGCTGATCCCGCACTCGATCGAGCAATACCAGATTGACCTGCGCACCAACCAGTGCCTGTCGTGCCACGACTGGACCAAGGCCGGCGAACGAAATGCGCCCACCTTGTCGATGACGCATTATCTGGACCGTGAAGGGCGCGAGTTGGATCGCGTCGCCGGCACCCGGTATTTCTGCAATCAGTGCCACGTGCCGCAGGCAGACGCCCCTGCGTTGGTTGACAACGTATTCGAACCCTCATCCGGCAATTAATCCAACGCTTGTCTGAAAGGAGCACCAAAATGGCGGACTCTCCTGAAAATCGCGGTTGGATCGGCCGCATCTGGAATGCAATCTGGACACCTGCGGTCATGTTCAGTTCAGGGTTCCTGCTGTTGGCAGGTTTTCTGGCCGGGATCCTGTTCTGGGGCGGGTTTCACTGGACGCTCGAACTGACCAACACCGAGGAATTCTGCGTTTCCTGTCACACGATGGAAACCAACCTGGGCGAATATCGTGAGACGATTCACTACAACAACCACTCTGGTGTGCGTGCGATCTGTTCCGATTGTCACGTTCCGCATGAGTGGAACCACAAGATCAAAGCCAAGATCATGGCGGTCAAGGACGTCTATCACGAGCTTGCCGGCACCATCAGCACACCCGAAAAATACGAAGAACACCGCCTGAGTATGGCGACCGCCGTTTGGAAGAAAATGAAGGCGTCGGACAGCCGCGAATGCCGGAACTGTCATAACTTCGACTACATGGATTTCACGCTGCAAGAGACGCGAGCCGCCTCGGAACACCAGCGCGCCATTGACGAAAACATGACCTGCATCGACTGCCATCAGGGCATCGCGCACAGCCTGCCACCAGGATATCAAGAGCGGTATCAGGAAGTTACCGAGACCCTGGCTGGCAAATCCTCCGGCACACTGCAACACCAGACCGCCTCCAATGGCGATGACATCCGGTCATTCCTGACCACTCGGGCAGACTGAAAGAGGGACAAGAAATGCTGGAAATACTGGGAACTATCGGAGCAAACGTCATAAGCCTGCCGGGCATCCTTGGACTGGCGCTGGGAATGATGACACGTCGCGTCTGGCTGGGCGCCCTGATGGGCGGATTGGTCGGAGTTGCCGAAACTTTGATCTTTGCCCATGGGTCTTTTGCCAACGTGCAAACAATCGAGTTGTTGATCGCAGTTGTTGTCGGCCTGTGTGCCGGCAGCCTGGGATCGGCAATCCGCATCAAAGGCACAACGGCCTGATCCCAAAACACGACTTTGTTCTCAGGCGGACGGCAAACGTCCGCCAAAACACCCCAATCATTGACTTTGAACGCGATTAGCCTTTCCCGGGAAATAGTTTTCCAGTGGAACAAACAGATTTCATCATCTGCCTTGGTTGCATCCGCTTTTTTGATGGCCAATCAATTTAGAACGATAACGAGCAACCTTTTATTTCGGAGCGCAAAAACGGTGCGCGATGTCGCGTGACCTGTCGATCAGTCGAATTGTAAAGCGGGGTGGGAACAAGGCAGCCGTCGTATCGGTATTGTTTCTCGGGTTGGTAGCCGCAGCGCAATTGTCAACCGGCCATGTTGCGACCGAGGTGATAACAACTCGGTAAAACACCCCTACCGTTTTCGCAAATTGCGAAGACAACACCACCACAAGTACCGGCTCTGTAAACCTTACGACTAGCGCTCAATTTCTAACTAGGACTGACTTGCTCCTTCTGATGCGGATCAAACGGTTATCCACGCAAAGTTGCCGAACGGCACCGTCGAGACACGCCTGCTCGGCATAACCGGAATCTGGTTAACCGGCTGAGCTCCAGCCGATTACACTCTACCTCCGACCCTTCCTTTTGTTCTTCCAGAAAGGTGGGACGTCGCCGGCCATGATGCAGCCGTAGGGATCTATATAGTCTTCGATCTCAGCCAGATCATAAGACTTAATCTGCGCCACGACGCTGTCAGCGCTTTTGTAGCTGGACGGAAGTTCGGACGCATCCACCCCGCCGGCGTGGAACCTGATATCCAGCCCGTCGGTTTCCGCCATTAGCATCTGCTGAGGCGTCACCGATCCCATTCGCCGCTTGTGCTCTGAGCGGGAAAAGTTCCGCCCCGCGCCATGCGGACTGAACCCCAGGCCGTGACCCGCATCCTTGCCACGCACGACCAGTACCGGCTCGGACATGTTCAGAGGGATCAGCGTCAACCCTGTGGCGTCGGCGGCATAGTCACCCCAGGCAGGTGTCGCGCCCTTACCGTGGAAGTACAGATCACCCCGCTTGAACACAAAGTTATGCTCATTCCAGAGCCGTTCCCCAACATCTCCAACGCGCGCGGCCTCGACCGTGGCCTGATGGATCGCGTTATGGTTGGCCTTGGTCCACTTGCGGATCAGCTGCAGCGCTTCCCAGTAATCCCGCCCCTCCTCGGTATCCGCAGGAATCCAAGCGTTCTGTTTGGCGGTCATCGGAGACAGTTTTTTTCGAAACCGCTCGGCCACAGCCATGCCGTTCTTGTACAGAACCGCCCCCGGACCACGCGATCCGTGATGCGTCACAATGGCCGTCCGCCCGGTCTTGCGAGAGCGGCCCACGAACAGGAAATGGTTCCCGTCACCTTGCGTACCCATATGCTCCTGCGCCATGCGCAGGGATTTCGGGTTGTCCAGAAACGGGTTCTCACGGAACGCATCCAGCAGTTTCAGCGAGATCGTGAACCGCTGACCCTGCGGGCGTCCGCCCGGCCCGAAATGCGTCACTGACTGCGCGGCATCCAGAACCGCCTTGGGATCGGCATCCCCCAAATCGGTCATCATCACCGAACAGCAGATATCGGCCGAGTGCATCCCCGGATGGATCGCGTTGCGCGCAGCTGCCACACCGCCCACCGGGATCGTGCCGACGGGCCCTGCAGGGCAGGCATCGGGCATGATCGCGCCAGCCTCAACTGTTGGTGTCCTCATCAGGGCGGTCATCGTCTCGCGCACTTTTGCAACGTTGTCCTCTTCATCCGGATTAGAGGCGTCAATGTTTTCGTGAAATGCCATCTCTCCGGGTGCGCGCAATTCCATCGTTGGCAGGATCGGAGGGATTTCACCCTCCAGTTCCTGCCGGATGCGCACCAGCCCAAACCCTTCGGCCCGCATTTCATTTGCACGCGCCAGCAGGGCTGGAAATTGCTTTCCCGGGCGGTGACCCCAATCTTTCAGATGCTCCCCGGTCACGGGATCGAATGTCTTTTTTTCCATCATCATTACTCGCTTACGTTCCCAACCTGATCGGGCGACAAGGTGTTCGCAAACCATTTTTTCCGCCACCGGATCGCTCCGGGCTAGACTTGAACCAGCACGACATGGTTACCCACGCCACCCTCTCGGGTGCGTCTACCTGTAGGTCTGCGGGCATTCGCCCTGCGGGTTTAAACGGCCCCGGCGACAAAGGGTGAAGAAACAATTGGGAGGTCCGCCCCGCATCTGAATGGGCAGATGCGTTTGCCGTCTGGGCGCCGGCACGGAGGGGAGTTGAACCCACTCGACCTATCCCGGTTTTGAGAGCCATGTAGTTCCTTCGGCATTCGCCGGGGTGTTCCTTTCGTTTCGGGTCAGGCAGACAAGGAATGATGAGACAGCGCCCTTTAACGGGCGCGGATCGGATTCAGCGATGTAGTCCCACCGGCATTCTGCCTGATGTTGTTTGTGTCCCGGCGACAAAAGATTGGTGAAACATTAGGGCCAACTGCTCTATCCACCTGAGCTACATCGCCGAGCGCGATGGCGGGACTCGAACCCGCGACCTGTTGATAATGTAGTTCCACCGGCATTCGCCGAGTTTGTGTTCCTCTCATAGTTCACTACCGCGACGGCGTCTTGCGATCCTTTAGACGACATAGCGATCTCGCCAGGGCGTGACGCGACCCACACATTTCCGAAGGGTATTCTATGTTTCCAGTTTGGTTGGGTCAGGCGGACAAAACATGTGTGAGACATCTGACAGAGTTCAAAGCTGTAGTCCCACAGGCATTCCGCCTGAACCGTTTTCATACTTCGATCTTCTCGATCTGACCGACCCAATGATCTGGGCCGGTTCGACCGTCGGCGAAGGCCGCGATCTGGTCAAAAACCGCATCCGAGAACCCGCCGACATTCAACACGCCGGAACACGTCTGTGCCTGCGTGGTCCCGTACGGGGCGATGTCGATGCAGACCAGTTTGGCCTTCGGGTTGCGGCGTTTGATAGCCTCCCACTCTTTCAACATCGCCGTGCCCTGCCCGCCGTTCCGAGCATCAACCCAGGATTGGTTATCGGACACGAACACCACCAGATCCGGCGCGCGGCCGCGTTTGTTCAACCATGCCAGTGGAGCGGAACAGTTCGTGCCACCACCAGCCAACGCAGCCAAACGCTCGGCGTTGGTCAGGATCGTGTCGCGCGGCTCCAGACGTACATCACGCACATCGAAGTCGAACGGCAGAACCTGACAACCGCGGTTCACGCGCTGGAAGGACGCTGCGACCAGCGCCGCCACATCCACGTGCCGCACAGCGGAGGTCGCCCCCGGGCGATACCCGGTCACGGCCCATGTCATCGAACCCGAAACGTCCGGGCACACGACAACCTGACCCGTGGCCTGCGGCACGTTCTGCGCCGCGATTTCCATCGCATCGTGCAACGCGTCCACGATCTCTCGCGGCATATCCGCCGTCACATTTTGCGCCGCCACCATCAGCTGGTACGGAAACGCGCGTGCTTTGGCGATCGCCTTCGGATCTCGCAGCAGTGCGGCAACATGATCTACATTCTTCGCCACTTCAAAAACGCCGTGACGCTGGAACGTGTTCAGGTTCTGCCGCAACATCTGCCACGAGCCCTTGCGCGCGATCCGCGCCCAGTGCTGCGGCATCAGTTCCAGTTGTGTCAGCATCTGAAACGGTACGTCCGGCACCTGGCCTTTCCCGGTTTCGCGAAACGCGATCCAATCCTGCAGGGCCTGTGGCAGCCGTGCCAGATTGCACGGCCGCCCGACGATCCAGGCAAACAGTGCCTCCCGCTCGGCCGAGGCCGGTTTCGGGTGCACCATCTTTATCACGTCCGCCAATGACGGATCGTTCCCGATATTGGCGTTCAGCAGCGCCCGGTCAGACGCGGTGTTCAACCAGTTCTGCACCATCGCTTTCGGTGCCGATCCCAGAGACTTACGCCCCGTCTGACCCGACCGGATGACTTGCACAAAGGTGCGCAGCATCTTGCCGTTATCCACCACCCGGCCAAACGCCGCGCGGAACAGAACCGGGTCACGCCGGGCCAGAATAGCCAGCAACACGGCGGGCATATCCTTCATGTACCCGCATTGACGGGCATAGATTGCCGCCTGTGCCAGAAACTTCGGCTCGACCGCCTCAGCCACATCCAGAACGTATTCCAGCTCTTCCTGTGGCGACTGATAGAACATACCCCCAAAAGTGCCGGTCACGGCGACCTGTGCCAGAGCATGGGCATCGGAATAAGCGTAGGCCGGCGCCCCGTGCGTGTTCTCGGCAGTTGCCTTTGGCAGCAAGCGGCCTTTGATCGATGCAAACACGGATTTGTTCGCCATTGTCTTGTCCTCATTTTGTATGAGGACTTTTTGGCATGGCTAAGGGTTTATACCGAGGGAAATCTAAATTTCGCATAAGCCAATGTTTTAAATATGGAATTCTCGTTATTGAGTTTTGTGCACGCCCATCATACGATACAACAGTATCGTAATTTATAAACAGTTATACACAGTGAAAAACATCGTTATCGGATTCCTCGGCACCCAGTTGGACATGGGCAAGAAACGGCGTTGGAAACCGACGCTAAGCCTGACGACGCACGACCATTTTGACGTGCACCGGTTGGAGCTTCTGTATGCCCACAAGTTCAACCGCCTCGCTCATCAGGTCAAAAACGAGATTACCGAGGCATCGCCCGAAACCGAAGTTCTGCTGCATCGTATGGACTTGGACGACCCGTGGGACTTTCAGGAAGTCTACGGCAAGCTGTTCGACTTTGCCCGTGGTTACGGTTTTGATGAAGAGCGCGAGCAGTACCACGTCCACCTCACGACAGGAACGCATGTGGCGCAAATCTGCTGGTTCCTGCTGACCGAAAGCCGCCATGTCCCCGCGCGCCTGATCCAGACCGGCCCGCCGGGACCAGACGACAGTACGCCCAAATTCGATATCATCGACCTGGATCTGAGCCGCTACAACGCGTTGCAACAACGGTTTGACCAGTTGTCGCGCGAGTACAGCGATCAGTTGAAAGGCGGCATCCAAACTCGAAATCCGCAGTACAATGCGCTGATTGATCGGATCGAACTGGTGGCCAGCAACTCGGACGAGCCGATCCTGTTGTTGGGCGAAACCGGCACCGGTAAGACCGAGCTGGCCGCAAGGATTTACAACCTCAAACTGGACAGGCGCCGTGTTAAAGGCCGTCTGGTCCATGTCAATTGCGCCACTTTGAACGGCCCGGATGCGCTCGCCTCATTGTTTGGCCAAAGACGCAGCTATTTGGGTCAGGCCGGAACCGAACGCAGTGGCCTGCTACGTGAAGCCGACGGCGGCGTCTTGTTTCTGGATGAGGTGGACGAACTTGGCTGGTCCGAACAGTCTTTGCTGCTACATGCGATTGAAACCGGGCGGTTCTACCCGCTTGGGTCAGACCATGAGACCACCAGCCGCTTCCAGATCATAGCCGGGGCGAACCGTGACCTTCAAACTTTGGCGGCCGAGGGGCAATTTCGCCTAGACCTGCTGGCCCGTCTGAGCATGTGGCAGTTTCGTTTGCCCGCCTTGCGTGATCGTCGCGAGGATATCGAAGCCAATCTTCTGTTTGAACTGGCAAGGTCCGAGCGGGTGCTAGGCACACAGGTCGGCTTCAACATCGACGCACGCGAAAGATTTCTGCAGTTCGCGACCAGCCCGACAACGCTCTGGCCCGGGAACTTTCGCGATTTCAGCGGTCTGGTGAAACGCTTGTGCACCCTAGCACCGAGGGGGCGGATCACACGCGCGATGATTGACGAAGAAATCGCGGCTCTTCAATCGAATTGGCAGTCGGCATCTTCGGACAAGGACTTCCTGCTGGTGAAAGATCATCTGGGATCTGCCGCCAGCGATATTGATCCCTTTGACATGGTTCAACTCGCGAAGGTTATTCGAACGTGCCAAACCGCCCCAAGCCTCAGTGCGGCAGGTCGGTCATTGTTCGCCGTGTCGCGGGAAAAGAGGTCAACCCAGAACGATGCGGATCGCCTGCGCAAATACCTTCAGAAGTTCGGTCTGGATTGGAATGCCGTATCGGCTGGAGCGCGCAGCTGAAATCTATGCCGCAATATGCGGCGAGGGTGATGGTACCAGACTGATCCAGGCGTCGTATTGCGACAGGAAAACTCGCCCGTTCAACTGATCAATGAAATGCGACCGCCTCAACCTGTCCATCACAGGACCCTTCACCTCTGACAAGTGCAGGCCAACGCCCATTTCAACGAGCCGGAGATTGATGGCCTCAAGACTTTCCAGTGCGGAATAGTCCACCTCATTCACAGCTGAGAACATAAGAACGACTTCGCGCACGTCGCTGCCTTCAGTTACGCGATTTTGGACCAGATCCTCGAGAAACCGAGCGTTCACAAAATACAGGCTCTCATCGACGCGCAGAGTCACGACTGTCGGGTCCGTCAGAACCTGATGCCGGTGGATGTTCCTAAAATGTTGAGTGTCCGGCACCAGTCCCACCTCGGCCACATGTGGTCGGGATGTCTTGTAAAGATGTAGCAGGATAGAAAGCGCCACGCCCGATGCGACCCCCACTTCGACCCCCATTCCAAGAGTCAGCAAAATGGTCGCCGTCACCGCCGCAAAATCAGCGCGCGAGTAGTTCCATGTCTTTCTCAGGATCGACAGATCAACCAGACCAAGGACCGCAACAATGATTGTCGCCGCAAGCGTCGCGTTGGGCAGGTAGAACACCAGCGGCGTCAAGGCCAGGGCCGCGATAGCCAAACCTAGGGCGGTGAACGCGCCCGCAGCGGGCGTTTCGGCTCCAGCGTCGAAGTTGACTACAGAGCGCGCAAAGCCCCCCGTGACCGGATACCCTCCGGTGAAGGCGGCGCCCAGATTGGCGGCACCTAGGCCGATCAACTCCTGATCCGGGTTTATCCTCTGGCGTTTCTTTGCCGCCAAAGTTTGCGCCACGGACACGCTTTCGACAAATCCTATGACCGAGATCAGAATGGCCGGAACCATTAATGCGCTCAACAGGTCCATGGAAAGCCCCGGCATCGTCAGGGGCGGTAGGCTTTGGGGAACCGCTCCGACGATCTTGACGCCCTTGTCGGCAAGATCAAACGCCCAAACGGAGATTGTGGTCGCGACGACGGCAGCAACCGGCCCCGCCTTGGTGAGGATATCGGCAAGCAACGGGGGTGTTTGCAATTTTCTCAACGTCGGCTTCAAAAAGGTTCGCCCCCAAAACAGAAAAGCCGTGGCAGACACTCCGATCGCGAAGGTAAACCAGTTGATCTGAGGCAGGTGGGAAACGATGTCCGCTAGCATTTCAGGCAAGGTGTGCCCATGGGCGCTGATGCCAAGGATGTGCTTTAACTGACTGGTCGCGATAAGGATCCCAGAGGCTGTGATGAATCCCGCAATCACGGGATGGCTGAGGAAATTCGCGAGCATTCCCAAGCGCAATATGCCCATGAGCACAAGAAACCCGCCTGACAAAAAGGCCAGGGTCAACGCGGCAACCGCATAGCCGGCCGTTCCCTGTTCGGCCACCTGCCCGATGGCAGACGCGGTCAAAAGTGACACCACCGCCACCGGACCGACCGCCAAAGATCGGCTTGTTCCAAAGATGGAATACAGCAATATCGGCACAATCGACGCATAAAGGCCCGCTTCGGGCGGCAATCCTGCCAAAAGCGCATAAGCCAGCGATTGCGGGATCAGCATGATCGTCACGATCACTGCCGCGATCAGGTCGTTCGACAGCGCCGCCCGAGTGTAGGAGCGTCCCCAATCAAGAATGGGGATATAGCGGCGCACAGCCGCGCCCCTGTGCGCATTCAAGGCAGCCTTCATGACTTGTCCGCAGCCACCTTCAGCTTTTCGGGCTTTGCCAGCCACTCCTTGCCGCGCAGCATCGCCTTCCAGTAGATCGGAGGCAGCAGCCTCTCTTTCAGGAACCACGCCGTTCGCGACGGTTTGGTGCCGTCGATCAGAAAGGACGGAAAGCTGGGTTTGAGAGCACCACCATAGCCGAACTCTGCCAACACGATCTTGCCGCGCTCGACGGTCAAGGGACAGGACCCATAGCCGTCATACTGCGCCACGGCGGAACGCCCGTCGATGTCGGCCACAATGTTGTCTGCCACTGTGGGCGCCTGTTTGCGCGCGGCCGCCGCCGTTTTGGCATTCGGGGCATTCATTACATCGCCAAGCGACCAGATATTGTCGTAAGCTTTATGGCGCAACGTCGCCTGATCCACGTCGACCCATCCCGCTGTGTCTGCCAGTGGCGACACGCGAATAAAGTCCGGTGCCGTCTGAGGCGGACAGACATGGATCATGTCAAACTCGATGTCGACGAATTCCGGATCAGCGTCCGGCTTTCTCACCTCGAACCGCGCCGTTTTGGCAGGACCATCAACCGAAACAAGATTGTGGAAGAAATTCAGTGTTGCCCCGTATTTCTGCACATAGCTTTCCAACGCCGGGACGTAATCCTTGACCCCGAACAACACGCCACCGGCATTCATGAATTGGATATCGATATCCTTGAGAACGCCGCTGCGGAACCACGCGTCGCCCGACAGATACATCGCCTTTTGAGGCGCGCCAGCGCACTTGATCGGCATCGGAGGTTGCGTGAAAACCGCCCGGCCGCCTCGCAGCTGCTGCACCAATTGCCAGGTGTAAGGCGCGAGGTCGTAACGGTAGTTCGAGGTGACGCCATTGCGGCCCAGAGTCTCTTCCAGCCCTTTGATACCACCCCAATCCAGTTTGAGGCCCGGGCACACAACAAGCCGGTCATATTTCACCACCCGGCATCCATCCAGGATCACCGCGTTATTTCCCGGCTCAAACGCCGCCACTGCGGACTTCAACCAGTGCACCCCTTTGGGGATCAGGCTGCCCATTGTACGTGCAGTTGTTTGGGCGTCAAAGATGCCGCCGCCGACCATCGTCCAGCCGGGTTGATAGTAGTGTATGTCAGCCGGATCGATGACCGCGATGTTCAGGTCGGATTTGCGAGATTGTAGGCTTGCAGCGACCGAAATTCCGCCCGCGCCCCCTCCGACGATGACCACGTCGAAATGCGCATCACCGGTATCGGTGGGCGTTTTTCCACCATTGGCAATGCGACGCGCAACACCGTTCATGTCGTAGCCCGCAGCACCGGTTGCCGCCAGAATTTCGGCCATAGGGCGTGTTGGTGCCTCGTTGAAAGACCATAAAGTGACCGACCGGGTACCGGTGCGGCAGTAGGCCAGCACCGGCTTGGGCAGATCCTGCAAAGCCGCACCGAAGGCTGCCACATCCTCATCCCGCACCATGCCACTTTGGATAGGAGCGTAGCGGGCCTCGATCCCGGCTGCCTTGGCGGCCGCCTCGATCTCTTCGAACGAAGGCTGATCGGCGGCCTCACCATCGGGCCTATTACAAAGGATGGCGCGGTATCCGTCGGCGGCGGCAACTGCAACATCTGCGATTGAGATTTGCGGGCTCGCCGTGAATTGCGGTGTTATTTTTCTGAGTTCCATCTCTCTTCCCCCACCGTTCAAAGGCTGTTCACGGGAACCTTGAGCATCGGGTTTCCATCGCCATCGGTTGGCACCTCTCCGGCGCGCATATTGACCTGCAGCGATGGAATGATGAGCTTGGGCATGTCCAATATCGCGTCACGCTCGGTCCGGAATTTGACGAACTCTTCTTTCGTCTTGCCGCCGCCGACGTGAATATTTGAAGCCCTTTCCTCAGCCACGGTGGTTTCCCATGCAATGTCGCGACCGTTTGGTCCGTAGTCATGACACATGAACAGGCGGGTCTCATCCGGCAGGGCGAGAACTTTTTGAATCGAGTCGTACAGAACTCCGGCGTCGCCACCGGGGAAGTCGGCCCGGGCCGACCCACCATCAGGCATGAACAACGTATCGCCGACGAAAGCCGCATCGCCCATAACATGCACCATGCAGGCCGGGGTATGACCCGGCGTATACATGGCAAACGCCTGCATGTTGCCGACCGTGTAGGAGTCGCCATCTTCGAACAGGGCATCGAATTGCGATCCGTCCCGCTGGAACTCGGTGCCTTCATTGAAGACTTTGCCGAAGGTGTCCTGCACCACCAGAATATTTGAACCGATACCTATCTTGCCGCCCAGCTTTTCCTGAATGTAGGGCGCGGCCGACAGATGGTCCGCGTGGACATGAGTTTCGATGATCCACTCAAGCTTCAGACCCTGATCCTGAATCTGCCGGATCAGTTCGTCCGCGTGATTGTAAGTGATCCGACCCGCCGAGTAATCGATATCCATAACGCTATCGACAATCGCGCAGGCCAATGATGTCGGGTCTTTAACGATGTAACTGATGGTGTTGGTGGCCTCGTCAAAAAAGGCCTGAACGATTGGCTTTGTGCCGAGATTGACGGGATAGTCAGTCATGTCGAGTTTCTCCTCCGGTGATCGGTCAGGTCGTGGCCCGGGCGCGGTTCGCCGCTACAGATTGAATAAATTTGGCCAGGAATATCCCCACGATCAGGGACGCCAGGAAGGCAAACACCTGCCAGTTTCCGGTTCCGAGCGCGGGTATTGCGCCTCCGGGGCAGAACCCGGACAGTCCCCACCCGATGCCGAACAGCGCGGCACCGCCGACAAGTTTTGAGTCTATGTCGCGCGAGGTGGGCAGGCTGAAGCTGGTCGCAAAAACAGGTGCCGCGCGCCCAAACACCAGCTTGTAGCCGACGAACGTTGTGACCAGTGCTCCACCCATTACAAAGATAAGGGACGGGTCCCACGTTCCGGCAAGATCAAAGAAGTTCAGAACCTTAGCAGGGTTGATCATGCCAGACACAGAAATTCCGACACCAAAGATCAAGCCGTTCAGATAGGTGATTATCAGTTTCATGGATCAGGCTCCGATCACATGTCGAACCACAAAAACAGTGGCGAAGGTAAAGGCCATAAAGGTCAGAGTTGCGATGATGGATCGAGGGCTGAGCCGGGCCATTCCGCACACGCCGTGACCCGAGGTGCAGCCCGCGCCGAAGGTCACACCGACACCGACGATCAGGCCTCCGATCAGCAGGGCAGCAGTTGAAACGGGCACGTCGACCGCGGGCATATCACCAGTAGTCAGCCAAGTGACAGCAGGACCCGAAACCATCCCTGCGACAAGCGCTGCACGCCAGCCAAATTCTTGACCGGACGCGGGTTGGATCAACCCGGCCAAAATGCCAGTGGCGCCCATCACGCGACCCAGAACAAGCATCAGCAAGGTCGAGGCGACACCGATCAGGATACCGCCAGCCAGCGAAGCGAAGGGGGTGAACTCTGTCCCGGTCATCCGCACTTCCTGCAGGTTTTCAGGCCAATGACACTATAGATCGGGCAATTGCCCACCAGTGCAGTAACGAGAAAAATGGCCGCGACGATCAGTGCGCCCCAGAACACAACAGCAGATCCCGTCAGCGTCGTACCGAAGGCCACAAACAGCAGAACCCCTGCAGCGGCAATACGCGCTGCCCGGTCGAATTTCCCCATATTGGTCGTCACGTTTCACTCCATCACGATTTGATGGAGCTTTATTGGCATAACCGTTTCCGAACCTTTGGTGACATGGTCACCAAACTTGCGTTTTTTTTGCAAATCAGAGGTGCACGCCGGACGACCTGACGAGTTGTTCAAGCCCGGCGCGATCAGTCAGATGAACTTCACCACGTGACTGTTCGATCCAACCCCGACGGTGGAATTCGGACAGGGTTCGGGAAACCACCTCTCTTGCCGTACCGAGTTCGGTACCGAGCACAGCGTGGGTTGCACGTACAATATTGTCCTCATCGGAAAGCTCCAGCAGGCGCGATGCAAGCCGGACGTCCATGCGGCGGAACACGAGGTCATCAATCAACGAAAACAGGTCGGAAATTCGCCGCGAATAGGCTGTGAAGACGAAAGCACGAAAGACCGGTGACTTTGCCACAAGCTCATCAAATGTCGATCTTGGAATAGCGACCGCGCGCACGTCCGTTTCGGCTATGCCATCGGCTGAGTAGTCTTCGAAAGCAAGCATACAGGCCGTGGTCAGCACGCAGCTTTCGCCCGCGTGCACGCGATACAAAAAGACTTCTCGCCCGGTATCCGATTTCTGCTGCACGCGGATCGTACCTTCCAGCAACAAAAGCAGGTTGTCTGCCGTTTGACCGGGCGCAAACACTTGCGTACCTGCCGGAACACTGACGACCTGGCTGCCTTTTTCCAACTCATCGCGGATGTCAGAGGGCAACTGGCTTAGCCCTTTGAATTTATCAATCCATGACATGTCCATAACCGGAATTCCCGAGTTCAATGCTCTATAGGGTAGTGTGGACCCTGAATACATCTTCCATACCGCATATGAAACTGCGTCAAACAACCTCTGCAACGTCTAAACCGAAGATATCGGAAAGAACGACAAGTCGCAGAAAAAACAGTAATGTAACAAATTAAGGACTTCACGATTTGCGCGCAGGTTCGCGCAGTTAATCCATTCAGATGGAGAGGCATCGATGCTGCGAGCAAGACGGTACAGACATTTCCTTATCCATGCCTTGGCGGCAGCAATTATGTTTTTTTCTGTCGAACTGGCGGGCGCTCAATCAAACTCAACCCCACCAAATGAAGGCACGGCCACCGATGCGCATTCGTCCCAGGGCGGTGACTGGAACGATGTCCAAACGATCCTCAACCGCAGATGCGTTGTGTGCCACAGTTGTTATGACGCACCCTGCCAATTGAAGCTTACGTCTCCTGCCGGGATACTACGTGGCGCCAGTAAAGAGGCCATTTATCATACCGAGCGGTTGACAGATGCACAGCCTACACGACTTGGAATCGACGCACAGACAGTTCTGGAGTGGCGGAAATTAGGGTTCTTTCCTGTCGTGCAGTCTTCCGATCAACCCGACAACGCAGGAACCGTGCTGGAACGCTATCTTGAACTCGGCAGGCAATCTCAATTGCAGGCCAACGCGCCTGTTCCAGCAGAACTTGGTCTTGATATTGATCGTCCTTTGGTTTGCCCGACAGCACAAGAGTTTGATGCATTTCGCAATGCACATCCTCTGGCTGGAATGCCCTATGCGACTTCCCCGTTGGGCCACGACGAATATCAAACGCTAATGTCATGGGCGCGTAGTGGTGCCCCAATGCCGTCTTCATCACTGGAAATACCTGAGGACATTCAGGTTCAAATTGCTGAATGGGAAGCGTTTCTGAACCATCCCGACCCAAGAAACCAGTTGATGAGCAGGTATGTATTCGAACACCTGTTTCTCGCCCGGCTTCACTTTCCGACTGGCGATCCAAGGCTGTTCTTCCAACTTGTTCGTTCGACAACTGCGCCCGGTTCAGAGATCGAAATCATCGCGACACGCCGCCCGTTCGATGACCCCGGCTCCGGTTTATTTTTTTATCGGTTGGAACCGATCAATGAGACAATCGTGCACAAAGATCATCTGGTTTATAAGTTCGGGCTGGACCGGATGGCTCGATACCAGCAGTTGTTCCTCGATCCCCCTTGGTCGGTGTCAGCACTGCCGTCCTATGGAGAGGCAGAAGGCGGTAACCCGTTCAGCACATTTGCACAAATACCTGCCCGCAGCCGTTATCAGTTTCTACTGGACGACGCGCTGTTTTTTGTACGCAGCTTCATCCGTGGACCCGTTTGCCATGGCGAAACCGCAGTTGACGTGATCGAAGACAGGTTCTGGGTCAGTTTCCTGGATCCAGATGCCGACCTGTCCATTACCGATCCAAGTTTTTTAGCGGACGGAGCGGCCTTCCTCGAACTACCCGTAGCCGACCTTGATGGCCGGGCGTTGGGTGACCTGCAGGGGCTGTCGCACGAAAACCAGGTTAAGTACCTGGAGTTTCGGGATGACCGGTATCGCAATAGCCCGGCCCATTTAACCGGGTTTGGATATGACGCGATCTGGGATGGGGATGACACCAACCACCAAGCGCTGATTACCGTCTTCCGTCACTTCGACAATGCTTCTGCCATGACCGGATTCCTCGGCGGCATTCCCGAAACCGCCTGGGTTATCGATTTTCCAGTATTCGAGCGCATCTACTACGATCTGGTGGCGGGTTACGATGTGTTCGGGCGTGTCGAGCATCAGCTTTCGACGCGGTTGTACATGGATGAACTACGTATGGAGAGCGAGGACACGTTTCTGAACTTCATGCCCAGAGGCGCTAGGCAAAGGATGCATGAAACCTGGTATGAGGGAGCGCTGGCTGAATTGCACACCTATTGGCACCGACGGCGCGTCGATGACAGTTTCCCAACGGGCATCAATTTTGCAACGGACACGCCCAAGCAAGAGTTTCTTCTGGAGCTGCTAAACCGTGGAAACAGTCTTTGGGCCATCGAGGATTCGATCAACAGGTGTACCGGTTCAGACTGTTCGACTAATGACGCGGGCATCAATACAAACCTGCGCGCGCTGGCAAATCAAACCGGCGACTGGGTCAGGTATCTGCCGGATGTTTCTTTGCTTTTAGTCGAAATGGACGACGGGCCCACAGCGCTGTATTCGCTGCTGCATGACAAAGCACATTATAATGTGGCGTTCCTGTTCGACGAAAAAGACCGGCGCAATCCACAAGCCGACGTGCTGACAATTCTACCGGGTGTGATCGGAAGCTATCCGAATTTCTTTTTTAGAACCCGGCAAGATCAATTGGCCTCATTTGTTGCAGCCATGAAATCCGTGCGTTCGCAGGAAGAGTGGGTGGATTTTGTCGCAACTTACGGTCTGCGCCGCACTGGCCCCGAGTTTTGGGAAACAAGCGATCAGGTGACAGCGATGTTCTTGCAGCAAGCCCCCATCCAAGCAGGCGTGCTGGATCTGAATCGTTACAAAGACCCCAAATCAAGTGGAAATCCCGAAAACAACTGAACCTGCTTTCTGCAAGATGGACGCCGGAACCTGCTCGCTCTATCACTTTGGTGAAAACCAGCAGCACCCGGCATGTCCTTTGGGAGAAACGACAATGACCTCGAACCTGACCAACCGCAGTGTGATCCTGTCGAGCCGCCCGAAAGGTATACCGCAAGCCAAGCATTTCACGGTCCAAGAAAGCCCGGTTCCCGATTTGCTGGATGGATGTATACTGGTCAAAACGTCCTATTGGTCGGCTGATCCGGCACAGCGGGGCTGGGCCAATGATGCGCCCAATTACCTCCCACCCGTCGAGATCGGAGCTGCAATGCGCGGGTTTGCCGTAGGCGAGGTCGTTGCATCCCGGAACGCTGAATTTGCAGAAGGCGACCTTGTGTCTGGAATGCTCGGATGGAGCCGCTACGCGATTTCGGATGGATCAAATGTCGATCGCAAAGTGACCGAAACGGACCTGTCACCATCCATGTCTTTGGGCATTCTGGGTTTGAACGGTGTGACGGCGTATTTTGGCCTTCTTGAAGTGTGCGCCGCCAAGGAAGGCGATACCGTCGTTGTTTCCACAGCGGCTGGGGCGGTTGGCTCTGCGGTTGGGCAAATTGCCAAAATCAAGAGATGCCGGACGGTTGGCATTACCTCCAGCGCCGAAAAGATGGCCCTTTGCACGAACAAGTTCAGCTACGACGAGACCATCAACTACAAGGAGGAGGACGTTGCCGAGGCAATTCGCACTGCCTGCCCCGATGGCGTGAACTGCTATTTCGACAATACCTGCGGCCCGATCTCGGATGCGGTGATGACACATCTGGCGCATGGCGCGCATATCGCAATCTGTGGCACTGCAGCGTTGGGCGATTGGGATCCGATCCCTTTGGGTCCGCGCGTTCATCGCCAGCTACTGGTGGCCCGAGCGCGAATGCAAGGCTTCATCGCTTTTGACTATCAAGCGCGCTTTCCCGAGGCTATTGCCCAGCTTGCTGATTGGGTCCGGTCTGGCAAACTGTCCGCCAACGAACATGTCCTGGAAGGGGCAGAAGCCGCCCGAGACGCGATTGCGATGCTCTATCGCGGTGAAAATACCGGGAAACTGCTTATCCGCGTGGACTGAAATCGCCCTTCGGTTCAGCCGACTACCAAGAATACCGCTGGCAGGATTAAGCCCGAGAGCCGACCTTTTCCCGCCAGACGGATTCGTGTGCGTTACTTATACGTCGTTACGCCGTGGTAACTGCTGAAGGCCGGGTTGCCTTCGGATGGGAACGTCACTTTAAAGGTGTCGTTCTGGAAAATCTTTCCCTTGTAACCGCTTATTTCATAGTCAGTGGTCAGGCGACCAGTTACGGTTACGTCCTCACCTACCCTTTGAGCCCCCAGAATTTCAAAGGACTGAGCGGTTTCCTTGTAACCCTCAAAATACTGCTGATATTCCACGGGAATCTCGGCTTCGATATACTGCTTCAGGTCCCTGGGACTGTAGGTGATCGTTTCTTCCGGGTATGCCTTTCCAAAGTTGTAAACGCTTGTCGCTTTGGCATTGGGTTGAAACATATCAATCGCTACTTCATATTTCTCATCAATCAGGCTGGTGTAAAAGCTTTCAACCAGAGATTGGGCCCGGGCCACGTCATCTGCCCATACTGCAGTTGTGGCCAGAATTACGCCCGCAGCTGCGCCGGCGGTCATCGCAGTCAGTTTTACGAAAGCCATTATCGTCTCCCAGTTCGTTTATTTTCTCTTATGACAATTTACTTCATATATGTACTGGCTAGAGGTATGGAACCTGCGATTTTCCATACCTGTGGCCAGACTTCGGTTAACAAGCCGTCCGTTTTGACAAACTACTTGGAAAAGGCCCCTCTCTTGGGGGCAGAGTCCTGTGCGCCAGCCTCCTGGCTGCCGGTCAGGTAGCCGATAAGACGCTCAACACTGTGCGCGATGTCGTCAACGGTAACAGGCAGACCAGCAATAGATTGCTGGAGGAAATAGCGATAAGCCCCATCCAGCATCAAATAAATCTCTAGACCGCGCACATCGTTGAGGGCGAATTTCCTTCCCAGTTCGTCACAAACGGAAACGAACTTGGCTTCGACATCTGCGACCCGGTGCCTGAGCTGGCTATCAAACATGGCCTGGTTGCGAATGTCGTACCACAGCCGATGCAAATGCGCGTAATTGATAATCGAATGAGCAAACAGTTCGACATAAGCTCCGCGTGCTTCGCGCGGGCTCAGCTTGGCATCAACGATCTCGGTTAGTTGGCCGATGAAGCGATTGACCGACAAGTCAATGCAATACAACAGCAATCCTTCTTTCTCGGGGAAATAGTACTGGATCTTTCCCAGCGACACGCCGGTCGAAGCCGCGATATCCCGCAGAGTTGTGTTGGCATACCCAGCCTGCGCGATCGTCGTAATCGCGCTCTCTGCAAGCGCGCGCCGTTTCTGTTCTCGGTTCTTGTCGCGCTGCTTGGCGCGATTCTCTGTCAAATTTGGCATCATCGGCCTTTAATAACGTATTTTCCACCAAGATGTGAGGGGCTTCACAGCATTGGCGGGACCTAGATCAAAGCATTGAAAATACAACGTTTGCCGCGAAAGAAAATTTCAATGCATCCGTACAATACAAATGTATTGAAAAAGTGCAAATTGTGTGCAACAAAAATATTGTCATAAAAGACAGTTATGCCAGCGATAAGGCAAGCAACAGGGACAGACCTATGACCAATCCTGGATACGTCCGGATCTTTGGCAGGAATCATGCAGGAAATTTTTCCGACGCGCGGCGCTGTTTAAGGAGGAGCGCGCCGACATTGATTGGGAAAATCACTCAGCAAGCTCAACCAAATGACGAGGAGGTGTCAGACCGGTAGCACTCGCACCACGTTAACAAAAGAATATCGGCCTGCGACTGGGCTGCAGAACTTACAGGGACAATGAAAAATCGCGCAATCGGCATTCTTGCCGACCCATTTCGTATTGCCTGCTTCCAACTGCCCACTCCACAGGCGCAGAAAGCGACGCAACCGGAAATCTTCAATCCGTTTTCGCATGTGATTGCGACGGCCTCATTCTGCGCGTCTCCCTAATGCACAGCACGCAGCTCGACAAGCCAAAAACACTGCCAATGGAACGCATGTTTTTAGCTGGCCGTTCAAACACACGCCGTTCGTGGCGTCATCAACTGACAAACGGCCCGAATGCGCCGAGGTCAATGCAGTCCCCCCGGACAAAACAACTGAACTGACACCGGGGAAAAGGGAGGGAAGTATGAAAAAATTTGCAACGCTGGCATTGGGTGCGGGTCTGGTTTCAGGCCCTGTACTAGCCGGAGGGATCGAGGGGTTCCCGTCGGAAACAAGGTTCCTGTTTGAACAAGGCCGGTATGTCGAAATCACCGGGGGATGGGCGGATTCGAAAACAGAAGGCACCGAGTTTGGGCAGCCGACAGGTGACGTCACACCCAGCATCAGCGGCCTGTCTCTGGCCTACAAACAAGACATCGGTGAAAAGTGGGTTTTTGCAATCCGCGGTTTCAACTCGATCAACTACAAGCTGCTTTACCCCACCGGAACGGGGGCACCGTCGGCAGGCACCAACGTCCGGTATCGCGGCACCGAAGTAAACCTAATGGCGCGATACAAGTTCAATGAGAACATCAGCGCCTATGCGGGTATTCGCTTTGAAAAGCTGAACGACTTCAGCGGTGCATTGATCAACCCCTCTCTCAGCTATTCGCTGGACTCCGAAGGGGATTTCAACCCCGGCTTCCTTGTCGGTGCCGCATATGAGATCCCATCCCTCGCGTTTCGCGCCGACTTGACCTACTACTCGGAAATCAATCACGATCTGGACGGTGTCGAACAACTCCAGCCTCTTGATCCTGCTGACGTAACGACAGAACTGACCACTCCGCAGACAGTTGCGCTGAATGTTCAAAGTGCGATCAAGGGTCCTTGGGGTGCCTTCGGGTCGATCCGTTGGAGAAATTGGGATGACGTCGCAGTGCAATCCCCGGCACTTGGCGGTCCGCTTGCGGAATTCGCCGAAGATTCAATCGATTACCAAATTGGCGTCGGATACCTGTTGAACCCGAAATGGTACTTCTACGGCATCCTATCCAGATCGCAGCCCGAAGGCGGTTTTGAAGGGTTTAACTACGAGGGTGGCGGCCAGGGCATCACACTTGGCGCCGTGCACTCGATTGGTCAGACCCGCATTCTGGTCGATTTCACATACGGCACGCTTGGGGATGTGAACGAACCTGACGCCGGCCTGCAGATCCGGGACGTTTCCGGCACCGCAGTTCGTGTCAGCCTGTCGCACAACTTCTGATCGTGCGCCCGACAGTTCTGACTGTCGGGCTTCACACCTCAATCAAAGAACGGTCGCCGCTGTACGCTTTTTCAGCGATGGCCATTACCGCTCACCAAAAAAGTTGTCTGGTAAAATTACCTTTCACCTTTGACAAAAAATGAACCTTGTGATCATTTCGAAGTGATCGTTCACTAACCCGATTGTTGCGATGAGATCCGGAGGAGATAAATGAGCACCAGAACTGACAGCCCACCGGTCAGCATGCAACTGTTTTACGGGGCGGGCGGCATAGCCAATGGCATCCTGTCTAACGGCCTTAGCTTTTTCCTGCTGATCTACTACAATCTGGTGATCGGGCTTCCCGCTGAAACCGTAGGATTTGCTCTTTTTGTCGCTTTGATGTTCGATGCCGTGTCGGACCCCGTCGTCGGATACCTTTCGGACAACACACGTTCGCGGGCAGGCAAGCGCCACCCATTTATGTATGTGGCCATTATTCCGGTCGCGTTCCTCTTCTGGTTTATCTGGAACCCGCCCGAGTTCCTGACATCGCAAACGCAACAGTTCTGGTTTCTGCTGATCACGACGATCCTTTTGCGAACCGCTATGACGCTGTTCGACGTACCGCATAACGCGATGGTGCCGGAGCTGACAAAAAACTACAACGGCCGGACCATGTTGGCGGGCCTTAAGGTCTCGGTCACATGGATCGCCGGTCAGATCATGGTGATCGCTATGTATGTGATCTGGTTGGTTCCGACCGACACCATGCCTTACGGAATCCTCAATCAGTCAGGCTATCAGGAAGCCGGGCTGGTTGGCGCCATCGTCATCGCACTTGCCATTGCTGTCACCGCAATTGGCACCCGCCGGTGGCAAGACAGGATGCACGACATTTCTCATGACGCGACATACAGCGCCTCGGGGTTTTTCAGCCAGTTTATTGCCGCGTTCAAATTACCTGCTCTTAGGGCGATCTTTATCAGCTCTGCCATCTTTGCCGTGGGCGCAGGCATCGGGGCTGCCCTATGGACCTACCTGACATCATTCTTCTGGGAGTTGAACAACGACCAGATCTCACTGATCCTGGTGGCCAATCTGATCGGAGCTTTGATCGCAGGTGCCACCCTGAAAGGGATAGCACGCTTTGGCGACAAAAAGTCGAGCGCGATTTTCCTGTCGATCCTGTCGGCAGTGGTCGGCGTCGCCCCATATATGCTGCGTGAAATCGGGTTCTTTCCCGCCAATGGCACAGAACTGCTGATCTGGTTGCTGTTCATCCACGGCATCCTGCAAATCGTCCTGATTGTCTGGACCTCATCCTTGCTGACGTCCATGACCGCAGATGTTGTCGAACTGGGCATCAAGACAAACGGATATCAGAACGAAGGGATCATCACCTCTGTCATAACGTTCGTGCTCAAGGCCGGAACCGCGGGCGGGCTGGCGGTGTCCGGACTGTTTCTTGCCTTTGTCGGCTTTCCGGAGGTCCCGGATCAATCCAACCTGACCGCCGAAGTTACACGCTCGCTAGGGTGGAACTATGCCTGCCTAAGCTTGGTCGTCTACTTGGCCTCAGTCGTAGCTCTGATGTTCTATCGACTGGACAAGGCGCAGTTTGACGAACTGGTGGCGATCCGCGACTGAGCAGCAGACACAAAAACCTATCGCCGTCGGGCGACCAAAGCAACTGCGGCCGCCTGGCAGTTGCCGACACTCCCAATCGGCAAGCTGACTGCCCAGAGGCACCCAGAACGCTCCGCGCCAGCACCACGCTAGGCGGACATGTCCCAACACGGGCAATGTGCCCAAAGAAAAGAGACTACAGAATGAAATACCTGCAATCCCATCCCCTTTCCTGGGTCATCGTCGTTGTTTTGCTTTTGGCAACCTGGTTTCAGGTCTATTCGATTTGGGGTCTATTGTTCATGTGGTGGGCCATCTCATCTTTCATGACCGGCCAAGCCTTCCTGATCGAGACCATCGACAGCCGGGAAAACCCACCCCTTTTCTACGTCATTACGATCATGTGGTTTGCCTTTGGCCTGCTTTACGTTGTGCAGGATCTGGCATGGCGTCTGTTCGGAATTTATGTCGGTTAACTGTTCGGGAGGAACCCAATGACCAAAACTGCATTCATCGCTGGCCTTATGGCACTCGCTGCATCTCAGGCCGTGGCCGGAGACATTCAGGTAGACATTTCCGGTGTCGATGCCGGGCGCGGGGGCGTCATTCATGTTCTGGCATTTGACGACAAGACTGCATTTGACCAAAGCCAGATGGCTAAAATCGTGGGCTACGCGAAAATCCCCGCCTCCGGAAGCTCGATTTCGGGAACTCTAAAAAACCAGAAACCAGGGCAGCTTGCGATCATGATCCATCATGATCAAAACGACGACGGGCAATTCGAGATGAAAGGCCCGGTTCCTCAGGAAGGGTGGGCCTACTCCAAAGGCGCTGGCGTCAGGTCCGTGCCAGTCTTCGAGGACGCGGCAATCGACTACGATGGCAACAACGCCTCGGTTGGGCTGAAGATGAACTACGCCAACTAAAGCTACCCAAAGTTTTGACCCCGACTGCCCCGGAAACGGGGCTTTTTTGGCCTATCTCGAAGTTTCGGGTTGAAAGACCACGGTCAAAATTTTTTCTGTCTTTATTGACAGTTTAATGCTGCCTCAGCCATCGACTTCAGTTTTGAAGGACCGCTATCCACCATGAAAACATCACATGAAGAAACCAGCCGTTTTTTGATGCAAGCCACGCTGGGCGCGGATCAGGACCTTCTTCAGCAGGTCAGCAAGATCGGCGTTGAACGCTGGCTGGAAGATCAGTTGAACGCCCCGATCGGGAAAAATGGTCCCTTCGAAATGTCCACGCGCAAGATATGGAAGAGCTTCCGAAAACGCCTGAAACGCGCCCATGGTGAGTGGGCGATCAACGGCGACGGCAACAACCCCGCCCTCCCCTACAAGTGGTATTTCCACATGGCCTGGTGGAACCACACGCTGACCCAACGCGACGACCTGTTGCGCCAAAGGGTTGCGCAGGCACTGTCCGAGATCCTGGTCATCTCGGACGCCTCATCGCTAGAGCTGGATGCCATCGGGATGGCGAACTACTACGACCTGCTCTACAAACACGCATTCGGCAGCTACGCGGACCTACTGCACGATGTGTCGATGCACCCGATGATGGGCATCTACCTGTCGCATATGACCAATCAGAAGGCCAACAAGGCCAAGAACATCCATCCCGATGAAAACTTTGCGCGTGAGATCATGCAGCTGTTTTCGATTGGCCTGTTCGAACTGAACGCCGATGGCACCGAGAAACTGGGCGCCAGCGGAGATCCAATCCCGACCTATGACAACCGTGACATCAAGGAACTGGCCCGCGTTTTCACCGGGTTGCTGCCTGCGGCCTATGAATACGAATGGAACACCTCGTTCTGGGAAAGCAGCTATAACGGTTATCCCGTTCAATTCGATGACGGGATCGAAGAAGCTTATAAGACGGTGCCCTTCATCGACGCAACCAAACCGATGATCGTGGAAGAGGCCTATCACGACCGCGGCGCCAAATCTCTGTTGAATGGCCGCCTGACCCTGCCCGGCAACCAGACCGGCCCGAAAGAGATCCGCTCGACCGTCAGTCAACTGGTGGCCCACCCGACGACCGCACCGTTCATCGCGACCCACCTGATCAACCGGCTGGTCACCTCGAACCCTTCACCCGCTTATGTCGAGGCCGTATCCCGTGCATTCGGCCCAACTGGCGACCTGAAGAATGCGGTGCGCACGATCCTAACCTACCCGCTGACCAACGAAGTCGCCTCCAAGCGCTTGCCGTCGGCCTACAAGACGTCGGCCAAGATCGTGCAGTCCCAAAAGCTGAAATCACCCCTGCATCGGGTGACGCAGGTCTTGCTGGCGTTTGGTGCTCATAACCAAAGCGGCAAGCTGTGGTTGCTGGGGGATGACATTCAGGACGCATTGCAGATGCATCCCCTGTCGGCACCCACGGTGTTTAACTTCTACAAACCCGATTTCACCCCGCACGGTGCCCTTCAGAAAATGGGCCTGCGCGCGCCCGAATTTGAGCTTCATACCGCCGCAACCTCAGTCGCTTATGTGAACACCATCTACTACTGGTTTTTTGGCGGCTATCTGCCTCTGGTCTCCAACCAGATCGGGTCCGGGTCCGAGCAGATGATGGTGATGGAGATGGATAGCGATACGCTCAGGGCCAACACCAAAAACGCGCTGCGCTTCGATCTGAGTGAAGAGATCAAGATCGCCCGGAACCGTGGCCGCCATGATGAGTTGATCGACCGGATCTCGGTTCTGTTGACCGGGCAGGCAAATGCGGCGGCGCGCAAGCGGATCAAGCAGGCCTATGTGCAATATGCCGACAATCCCGAATGGGTGGTGCAGACCATCGCCTTCATGATCGCCGTTTCCCCTGAATTCACTGTGCAGGAGGCCTAAGCCCATGCTGACCAAATCCATTACCCGCCGTCAGTTTCTGGCTTCGACAGGTGTTGCCGCAACAGGCGCGATGATGGGAGCGGCATTGCCCGGGCTGGCGCAAGTCGGTGGCGGCATGATCAAGCCCGCTCGCAAGGCGCTGGTGTTCGTAATGCTGGACGGCGGCAACGACAGCTTCAACATGCTGGTGCCGAACGACAAGATCGCCCACGGGCAATATACGGAAACTCGAGCCAATCTGTCACTGTCCCGAAAAGAACTGCTGAACCTGGATACCCCCAAGGACCGGCTTGGCCGCAGCTTTGGCCTGCACCCATCGATGCCAGAGGTGGCAGACCTGTTCAATCAAAAGCGCCTGTCCTTCGTCGCCAATGTTGGCCCACTCGTCGAGCGGGTCCGAAAAGAGCAGTTCTATGACGGTTCCGCGGCCCTGCCCCTTGGGCTGCTTAGCCATGCGGACCAGTTCAAGCATTGGCAAACGTCACGCCCTGACCTGCGCGTTAACGATGGCTGGTTCGGGTTTTTTGCAGATGATCTACAGCCATCGAAATCCGCACACGAGATCGGGATGAACATCTCTTTGGCTGGGAACAACATTGCCCAGAACGGCAAGATCGACCTGCCTTATGCGATCACCGACAAGGGCAGCGTTGGGCTTTATGTCAAAGACGAAAGAAGCCCACTGAACGATCTGCTGCTGGACAGTTTCAACCAGATGATGATTGCTGAACATACCGGCGATCCCTTTCGCGAAACCTATCTGCACCTGACGCGCGACGCCCAGGCCAAGCACGAGACGTTCAAATCCGCTACCCGCGGCATCAAAATCCCGCGATCATTCCCATCGTCTGATCTGGCCCAGCAATTGCGCATGGTCGCCAAGACGATTGCCGCCTCTGACCGGTTGGGACACGAGCAGCAGACGTTCTTTGTGCGCTACATCGGCTGGGATCACCATGACGAACTGCTGGTCAACCACGCCCGGATGCTGCGCGTGTTGTCCGAAGCGCTCGGGACTTTCCAGGCAACACTGGATGACATGGGGCTTGCGGATCGCGTCGTGACGTTCACCGGATCCGATTTCGGCCGGACCTTAACGTCGAACGGCAATGGCACAGACCATGGCTGGGGCGGAAATACGTTGGTGATGGGCAATTCTGTCAAAGGCGGGCAGATTCTGGGCGACTACCCGGAGCTGGGCTTGGCCAGTGACAACGCGCTGGATGTGGGCGATGGGGTGCTGATCCCGACAACTTCAACCGACCAGCTTTACACTGACCTGTCCCTTTGGTTTGGCGTTCAGCCATCGGCGCTGGACACTCTGTTCCCGAATCTCAACCGGTTCGCCGATGTGGCGGGGGGCGAAAGGCTGGGTCTTTTCTCCTGACCCCGCCAACCCCGGGCACCCTGCCCACCGGGGTGCTCGAACCTTATCCAATTATCCGGAGCCCATTAGTCCGAACAGCTACGTGGAAGCGCCCTACACTCTGTTAAACAAAAAGCAGACCTATTGCGGTCTAATCAGTGTTTAAAACAACAGTTTACTGTCAAACTTGACAGTTTATTCAGAATATTATATTTTCGGGACAATCTGTATCTAGCAAAGAGTAATCGCATGGGTCGCCCCTCGGTACAAGATCAACGCAAAAAAGAAGTCCTCGACGCGTTCATGACATGCGTTGCCTTATACGGCGTCGAAGGCGCTACGCTTGAACATATTGCAGCTGAGGCCGGGCTGAAACGCCCCTTGATCCGGCACCATCTTGGCAACCGCAAAGCTATGGTTCTGGCGCTTGGTGAGCACATCGCAGATACCCTCAGCACTCAGAGCGAGATGCTGCGCGTTGCGTTGGAGGATCACCCCGGTGTTCGCAACTTGATCGAGGCGCTGTTCAATTCCGATGGTGAGTTGGATCCGAGGATCAACATTTGCTACCAGGCGTTGGTCAATTCGGTTGAGAATTACCCGGAACTTCGCAAACCGTTGCTTGAATCGATGGAGACCTTTTATAAGGTTGCGATAAATATCGTACTGGCGTCGCATCCAAATGCTGACAAACAAGCCTGTGAAATCGTCGCGCACGGCATCGTCAACCTGTTCATTACGACGGACGCGTTCATCCCGCTAAAACCGCCGAAAACGTGGGGCTACTCATCTTATTTCGCTGCGTTGAAACTGGCCGAAACACTCGAAACCACGTCGTGAGCACAGCCACCCGGCCTCAGGATGATCAATTGTAATTGACGGCCAGCTTTTCTGTGGTCGCGACAGCCTGACATGAAAGCACTGCACCCCTCGCGATTTCGCTGTCGTCCAGCGCAGTGCGCGCCCGCATGTGGACCGAACCCTTCTTCAATTGGCACCGGCACGCCCCGCAGACTCCGGATTGGCAGGAATACGGTGGTTCCAGCCCCGCCTGTTGTGCAGCCTGCAATATCGTTTGGCCGGCCGCCATCTGAACCGATTGGCGTTGTCCGTTCAACGTGATGTCCACGACGGCGTCGACACCTTTTACACTATCGTCCGTGTCCTGCGCGCCACCATAGCTTTCCATATGGATACGGTTTGCAGGCACATCCAAAGACATCAACGCCTCTTTGACCGATTTGTTCATTCCGCCCGGACCGCAGATGTAGTACTGAGCATTCTGAGCGTATGGTGGGTTCTCGGCAATCAATGCCTCAACCGCGTCCTTGTCGATGATCCCGCGTCGCCAATCGCTGAAACTGGACCACATCGAAGGCTTCGACAGCAGGTGATGAACCGTCAGACGATCGGCGAACGCCTCTTGGTAATCAGCGAGTTCGTCTCTGAACAGAATACTGTCCGCGTTCGCATTGCCATAGGCCAGATGCGCAACCGACCACGGCTCGGCCAATAGCACCGACTGAAGCATGGAATGCAGAGGGGTAATGCCACTGCCAGCGCCAAAGAAATAGTGCGTGCGACGCTCGGTCGGGTCTGTATCCAGACAAAAGCTGCCAAAAGGCGGCATCACGTCGATCACATCGCCCGGTTGCACCATGTCGTTGATATGGTTGCTGACAAGTCCTTTCTTGACCCGCTTGACGGTAATGCGCAACGGATCGCCCGACACCGGAGAAGAGGATATCGAATAGCTTCTGCGGACCTCTTCTCCTTTGATTTGAAATCGAAGAGTCAGATGCTGGCCCGCGCGCCAAGCGAATTCCTGCGCCAATTGCGGTGGGACGTCAAACATGACCGACTTAGCCTGCCCGCCGATCTCTTCGCGGGTCTCAACCACGGTAAGCGGGTGAAAAGCTCTGGTCATTGGAAACCTCCGAAAAGCGCGCCATTCGTCTGTGCTGGATGGGTAATAATATCCGATAAGATCCGGATACTTGAATTGGGTCTATCACGCATTCGCGCGCCTTCCCGATGCAGGTGCGTTGATCCGCTCTGTGATCTCAGACAATCGCGCAAGGCTTTGCAGCACCATCGGGACGACCACGACCGATTGCACGAACTCGAAAGAGTAAGTGACGACCGAGAATATTTGCCCTGCGGTGGCCTGACTTTGGGTCGCCGCGAACCACAGATTAAAGGCCAACATACTCAGCAAAACCGCAAAGATCGCACCGTAAACATAGGCTTCGGAATCCGATAGGCGCACCTCATGCGCGCGCAATCTGAACAAATGCTGGCCGATCTTTTTCAGGTCTTTGCTTTGCAAGGATGTGACCTGCCTTTCCGACTGCTGGTTCAGCAACCCGTTCAAACGAAAGAAACGGCGCGCAAACAAAGTGAAAATGATCAGGATCAGCGCCGCGGCGAGGCCGGCAGCGGCCGCCAACGCCCCATGAAACGACATCAGAATGCCGACGGAAACCAACACCTGAACGACGGCACCCATCGACTCGGGGGCTTCACCTTCCAGAAAATCGACCAACTCGCGCGCCATCAGGACGCGCGCATTCAGCACCGAAACCTCTTGCCCAGAATCGCGCATGGCCTGCGCTTTACCCATTTCGACGCGGATCGTGCCATAAGCGCGCGTGTCGTAGATACGGCGCAGTGTTGCGACCACCAACAGCGCCGCCATGACAGCGCCAAAATGGATGAAAGACGTGTAGTCACCGTTAGACAATCCGTCGATTGAATAGCCGATCAACAACGGAAGAAAGGCGAACAACGCTGTCTCGACAAGAGTCAGGCCCCAGGTCATTGCAATCTTTGCCCGGAATACCCGCAACAAAGTGGCAATAGACAGCCGGTCGTCAGGTCCGATCATTTGCCTTGCAACCAGTCGCGAACGACCCTCTGGTGTTGGACGACCGGGCTTTCGCCGACCGCGGCGGGGCCAACCTCGAAATAAGGCGAGGTCAAGGATTTCTGCTGCTGTTCACAGGCATAGATGTCCTCTTGTGTGAAATCGCCCGAGGCCATCGGGTCGTTTTCATCATAAACATCGTCACCTTCGTATTTGCCCTTGATCCCAAAACTGTTCCAGAACGACGCAGATCGACTGGCCTGTTTCGTAAACTCCCACGCCGAGGCATTGGCGACACGTGTCCGGTTCAGAATTCGCGTCCTGTCGGGCGCCAGCGGCGTGACGATAAAGACGTTCCACACATCCTCGGACGCACCAATTCCTATGCCTGGAAACAGCATCGGAACCCACGCTCCGTTCTGATCTTCAGGAACGACCCGCGGCATCTGCAATTTTTTGTTCTGGTCCTGGGCGAATTCTTCGACCGGCGGCTCCCAGAAGATGTAGTGCGGCCCATACCAGCCATACCGCGCCTTGGCATGGTCATACATCTGTAATGTGTTCGAGTGCAGGTGGCTCAGGTGATAGACGTCAATGTAATTTTCGATGACGATCTTCCAGTTGGCCTTGATCTCATAAGTATGAGAGGTGTCTTCATGCTCAACCAGTTCTTCGGGAACGTGCGGACCGACCTTGTCATCGACATCCCCGAACCACTTCATGATCGAGCCCGCGTTCGGATCGGGGTGAACGAACAACATGCCCTTCCAGATATCGACAGACGCCGGTTTCAGGCCGAAGCAGGATTTGTCGACCGATTTGTATTCGCGATGCTCGTCCGGCACTGAAACAAGGTTGCCCTCAAGGTCATAGGTCCAGTCGTGATAGGGACAGGTCAGCGCCTTTTGGGTCTTTCCAACCGCTCGGATTAATTGCGTGCCCCGATGGCGACAGATGTTATGAAATGCCCGCAGCCGCCGGTCGCGGCCCATCACGATAAAAAGGTTGTTCAAACCGGCCTGAACCGAGAGATAGTGGCCCGGCTCGGGCAGGTCTTCCATAAAACCCGCAAAGCGCCATGTTTTCGAGAAAATCTCGCGCTGCTCACGGTCGAACCACTCCTGCGAAGTGTAGGCTTTCGCGGGTAATTCGTGGTACATCTGTGGCATGCTGTCCCCTCCTCGGGCCGTATTTTATCACGGTTGGCAAGCTAATTTACTTCTGGTCCCGGCAACGTCGCTTGTCCGATGACGTTTCGCGTCGGCATTCCGATGCGAAATAGGCAATCCACCCTTAGCTGTCAATAGTGACAGTTAAATTGAAGGCCACAGGTAAGACCCTCATACGTGCTCAGGCGACATTTGGCCCGCCCGATCGGTGCCTTCCCGCCGAGGCACGAACCAGACACCTGAAAAGGAAACCAAGTCAGGCAACCATGACTCAACAACCGGCGATTACCTCGCTAAGGAGCCTCGACCTTTTCGAGACGGACACGCCCGCATGCCTTCGCTGAAGAATTGCCTCAACATCGCTCTTGTTTTTTTGCTGACGGCCTGCGCTGCCAGCTACGATCGCACGGAGCTGACACCGACAGCAAAAACTTACGAAACATTCCTGCCTGTCGGTACAAATGCAGACAGTCGGTATTTCGAGGATGACAGCGGCGCCCGGCTGGCCGACCTGGACTCGGAGATGCGCAAGACACTGGCACAGGTACCGAAGGGACGCGGGCTGAACATCCTGGCGCTGTCAGGAGGTGGCCAGCATGGGGCGTACGGTGCTGGTGTACTCAACGGTTGGAGCAACACGGGAACCCGACCATCATTTGATGTCGTCACCGGAATTTCCACTGGGGCGCTGATTGCGCCTTTTGCCTTTCTCGGACCGGAATACGACAGCAGCCTAAAACGGTTCTATACCGCAACTGCGACGCGCGACGTGGTCCGGCTGGACCTGACTGGCGCAGTGTTCGGGCGCGGATTTCTGACAAAAGCGACACCGCTAAAACAGGCTATACAACAGGAACTAACGGATGACCTGATCCGGAAAGTCGCAGAAGAACACCGAAAGGGCCGCCAGCTGCTTATCGGCACCACCAACATTGATGCCGAGCGGCCCGTGATTTGGAACATCGGCGCAATTGCGCAATCCGATACACCGCAAGCGCGAGAACTCATCCACGATGTGATTTTGGCTTCAGCCTCTATCCCAGTCGTATTTCAACCGGTCACAATTGACGTAACAAACGGCGAAATCGTTCGCGAGGAACTACACGTGGACGGTGGGCTGACACGCGAGATATTTGCCTACCCCTACGAACTGCAGATGCGACAGCTTTTGCGCTCAGCCGGCTTGAGCAACCGGAACAACCGCATTTGGCTGATCCACAACAAAAAGCTGGAACCGACATTCGATCCCTTGCCGGGTAACGCAACAGCGGTGGCCAACCGCGCGTTCGAGATGCTGATCCGGTCGCAAAGTCTGGGCAATATCGACAGTATTCTGGCCCTAGCCAACCGCGACGGCCTTCGGGCGAACATCACCTATATTCCAAAAGAGTTTCTGACCAAACCTGACGAACCATTTGATCCTGATTACATGACCGAATTGTTTGCGATCGGGTTTTGGGCGGGTCAGCATAAAGATGGATGGGTCTACGACGTCCAGGACTGGCAGTAATTCCGGCGGGGACGCACAAGTTTCTTAAACTGTAGCGGTTGCAACATTCGCCTTTCAGCCATTAAGACGTGCAAACATTGAACAAATCGCAAATAACTGCGATGTATCGACAAAAAACCATGATCAAAACGCATAGATGATACCGCCACGCCGCCTTTTTCCTTCAATCTCGTCGCTCCGCGCCCTCGAAGCGTTGGACCGTCTCGGCTCGGCTTCAGCCGTCGCGGACGAGCTGGCACTGACCCAAAGTGCCGTAAGCCGCCAGCTGCAGACATTGGAAGCGCAATTGGGCGTGGACCTGATCCGCCGCGACCGTAAACGCCTGCTACTTACTCCGGTCGCGCAAGAATATGTGGCTGAAGTGCGTCAAGGATTGAACCAGATCGCTCAGGCCTCACTGAAACTGCACGTTGCGCCCGCCGGAGGAACTCTGAGCCTTGCGATTCTGCCGACCTTCGGCATGCGTTGGTTGGTGCCAAGGCTACCCGAGTTTGCTCGCATTCATCCAGACATAACAATCAACATGTCCACTCGCCTGCGCCCCTTTAGCTTTACCACCGAACCCTTTGATGCAGCGCTGCATTTTGGTGAACCTGATTGGCCCGGCACGGATCGGCTTTTGCTGCGGGTAGAAAGTGTGCAACCGGTATGCGCACCATCATTGCTGCCCAATGGCGCGCCAGAGTCACCGCGCGATCTACTGAAACTGCCTTTACTACACATCCAGACGAGGCCACACGCATGGCAAGAGTGGTTCCGCCACATGGGAACAAGCCACCCGGAAGCGTTGCCGGGAACAATTTACGATCAATACACCACGATCAATCAGGCAGCGGTGCATGGGCTCGGCGTGGCGTTGCTGCCGAATTATTTGATTGAACAGGACCTGGCGACTGGCAAATTGATCGCAGCCTTTCCCGATGCGGTCGAAATGATGGGAGCCTATTACCTCGTTTGGCCAAAATCCAAGTCCGACGACCCATCCTTGCGCAGCTTCAGGCACTGGCTTGCAACGCAGGCCCAGACCGAAGAGGGCCTGCCGCGATAAGAAGGCCAGACACCTATGCTCCAGTCGCCCCCGCTTAGCCGGGCGCGTCAAGCGTCTCAGTCAACAACAATGCCGCCCGCTCCAACTCCAGCCGCCAGTCTGACGGGGCATCAAGCGCAGCCAGCGAGTCAAGCGACAGAAATACAGTCGAAATCCCCTGCGCAACGGCCCGCACTTTATCTGCACTTGCGTTGGGCGACACGCGGCGAAGGGCTTTTTCAATGACTGACAAAAATCGCGAAAGGACCTCTAGCAGAGGTTTCGCAAGGTCCGGTTTGTCGCCAACCGACGTGGACAAAGCCTGCCACACGGCCAGCAGTCTGGGGTCGATTTCCTCGTCTTCGGTAAACAGGATTTCCACCAGCTGACTGCCGGACTCAATCTGACTCAGGTAAAAATCCAACTCGGTCGTCTGATTGTTAAACGTGTTTGCAACGTGAAGGTTCAAGGCAACAATCATCTGATCCCGGTTGCCAAGATAGTGCCGCAACAAAGGGCGCTTCACACCCGCCTCGGCAGCAACGCGCTCCTGCGTGGCGCCCTCAAGGCCGAACCGGGCGACACATGTCATGTATGCATCAAGAATTTCTTCGGACCGTTGAGTTCTGAGGCTTGGACGCGGCATGGCAGATCCTATTTTGCCGAAGCGAGACACATTTGCCCGGCAGTTTGTCTTTAACCGCTCTTCTTGCAGCATTTTGGCCACTACATCAATTTAAGTGAACGGTCACTTTTTATTAACAAAAGACATATTTCCCGTTACCTGTCAATATTGACAATCCAGAGACAGCCAACCAGCCAATTGCGAGACTTAACATGCAACAACCCGACAAAATGCCGGAGGTCGCCACTCAGGAACTTCCACCCGAGGCATATACTTCAGAAGAATGGCTGGCGCAGGAGAACAAAAAGCTTTTCTCGCGCAGTTGGGTGTTTGCGGGGACGGAAGCGAAGGTTGCCAATGCCGGCGATTACATGACTGCGAAGGCTGGCCATTTTACTCTGGTTGTCATCCGCGGCAATGACGGCGAACTGCGTGCTTTTCACAATATCTGTCGCCACCGAGGGACTGAACTGCTCGACCGCGGCTGCGGCAATACAGGCAAAACCATCGTTTGCCCCTACCACTCGTGGACATTTGGTCTGGATGGCGCGTTGCGCGGCATCCCCGAGCAGCGCGCATGCTTTCCGGATATCGATAAGAAGGAAAACGGCCTCCATAAGGCCTCGGTGGCCGTGTTCAAAGGCTTTGTCTTCGTTAACCCTGAGCCGGATCAGGACTTGTCCGACTGGCTCAGCGGTTTGGAAGATGTCGTTTGGCCTCATGATATCACCAGCCCCGAACTTATCTCTTACGGTGAAGCGGTCACTTACGAGATGCAGTGCAACTGGAAAGTGTTCTTTGAGAACGCGATTGACGGGTATCACCTGGCCTACCTTCACAAGAACACCCTTGGTGGCCCAACCCAGGACAAAAACATCTGGGATCCCTACGGCGACAATCAGGTATGGTATTCGACAGAGAATGAAACCGTGCGTTCACGTGTTCCGAACTACGTATCGAACCGCATGGACAAGTGGAATGCAAAGAAAATCCCGCATGCCGAGAAAGAAGGCTATGGCGGTGTCTACATGTTGTTCCCGACAACCCTCATCGTGGCCAGCCCATGGTCTTTCTCGGTTTCCGTGATGGAGCCGGTCAGCGCAGGTGTAACCCGACTGAACGTCTATGTCTGGGCCGCGAAATCGTGGATGTCCAATCGTGGATCGGTCAAGGACATTCCCGGTTATGACAAGGCGACCGGACTGATCAAAAGCTCTCACTGGAAGGTTCATCCACTGGAAACTCAGGATTTCCAGACCGAGGACGTCTATGTGGTTGAAAAAATGCAACGCGCCTTGATGTCTCCGAAGTATTCAGTCGGCAAAATGGCTGATGGTGCCGGGGCGGAATCGCCGCTGACTTACTTCCAGAGATCCGTTCTCCGCCACATGGAGGCATAGACCCCTCCACCTTGTGCCGCTCAGGGGCCGCCGCCCGGCGACCCTCAGGCAAGGGTCAGATTCGGGCTGCTTTCGCACAGTTCGGATGCCTGCCGAAACAGCACATCTTCAAAGTCCTGCAAAGCCTCGGATTTTTCTTGTGTAACGGGATAGAGCAGGCCGAAAGTCATCCAACGTTCCGGCGCGATAGGAACCAGCGATAACCGGCCGAAAGGTTCCTGGGCCGCAATAAGTTCATCTGCAATGGTGACGCCGGCTCCTTCCGCAACAAGCGAGCAAGCAAGCTGTGACGCGGCGACCTCACAGGTATGACGGGGATCGACCCCTGCGGACCGAAAAATATCATCAAGTTGTTCGCGCAACAAAAGACCGTTCATCAACCGGATGACCGGTTCTTTGGCCAGATCGTTTGCCGATACCGACTGACGATCGGACAAGGCGTGCCCCGCTGGCAATACCGCCTGTGCTCGAACCCGCAACAATGGCTTTGTCCGCACGCCGGGATGTTCAACCGGCAATGCACCAATACCAATGTCATACTCGCGACCTGCCAGCCACTTGCTGGCCTCTCGCCGCGCGCGGATATCAAGGCTGACATTTGTGTCAGGATGAACTTTCAGGAACTTGGCCAGCGCGGGCGCCGAGATAGCGCGGGCTATGCGGGGCATCGTGACAACGCGCAGCGTTTCGGTCCGACCCGCACGTATTTCAGCCGCGATGCGAGGAACTTCATCTAAGTTGTCCAAAATTCGCCCGGCTTCGCGGTAAAAGGCCAACCCCTCACGCGTGGGTGTCAGATTGCGCCCGCTTCGATCAAACAAGGTCAGGCCCAGTTCCGCCTCCAACCCAGATATCAAACGGCTGATAGCTGGTTGGCTCAAATGGAGTATCTTTGACGCGGCGATCAACGATCCCTCGGAAAGAGTTGCACGGAATGCGCGAAGAGCCTTGATATTCATCGAATCCACTCTTTACTTTTTTGCAAGAGAAGATAACGCATTTGCATTTTTTTTAACATTCTTTTTCACCTAATTTGGATGGCATCTCAGGGAGGATGCTATGAAGCGTAGAACAATTCTCACTGCCGTCCTCGCGGCAGTAACCGTGACCGTAACCGCAACTGCGAGCTTTGCCGCCGATTGGCCGAAACGCCCGATCAATTTGGTCGTCCCCTACAAAGCCGGCGGCGGTACAGACGCCTATGCCCGCGCCATCTCGGCTGCGGCCGAAGGCATTCTGGACGTTCCGGTTGTCGTTGTGAACAAGCCCGGTTCGGGCGGTCTGAACGGGGCTAACTCTGTCGTGGGCGCACGCCCCGATGGCTACACGATGATGATGACATCGGGCGGTTCGTTCCTGCTGTCGACGATGACGCGCGACACCGACATTGACGCACTGGAAAGCTTTGACTTTGTCGCTCAGGTCGGCCAACTGCAAACCTCGCTGATGGTGCCACTCAACAGCCCGTTCCAATCCGTTCAAGACGTGATCGATGCGGCCAAAGCCAATCCCGGGCAACTGCGTTGGGCACATTCGGGACGCGGTGGTTTCCACCACGTTGGCGGCATGGGGTTTCTGGCCAATAACGGCATCGAGGCTCAGGACGTACCGTTCAAAGGTGGCGGACCGACCCGTGCCGCTCTGATCGGCGAACAGGCTGATTTTGGTTTCCTGGGCGTTCAGCAGTTGGCTGGGTTTGAAGAGCAGCTGCGCGCGCTGGCCGTCAACAGCCAAGACCGCGATGGCATCATGAAGGACGTGCCTTCGTTTGGTGAACTGGGCATTCCGTTCGCCGCAGTCTCCTCACCGGTGATCGTGTTCGCACCGAAGGGCACCCCGGCCGAGGTCGTTGCCGCGATGCAGACCGCGCTGGAGCAAATCGCCGCCAAGCCCGAGTTCGCTGAACTTCTGGCCTCGCGCGGAACCGGCCCGGTTTACCAGAATGGTGCGGATGCCAAAGCGACGCTGTCCGCCATGAAAGAGGACGCCACTCCCCTGGTCGAAAGCCTGACCAACTAAAGTCCTCAGGGCCGGGTGGGTTTTCTCCCCCCGGCCCTTTTGTATCTACTGTAATCAGGGAGGATCGACATGCGCGCCTATGCAGAAGGCCTTGTGCTAGCCCTCATCTCTATCATTGCCATCTGGGGTGCCTGGCAAGTGCCCGCAGCGTCACCGGGGGATACCTGGGCAGGCATCGTGCCATTCTCAGCGTCCATCGCATTGTTGTTTCTTTCCGGCCTGCTGTTGTTGGGTGCCGCACGTCAAACAGCCGACGGCACCAGCCAGACGCAAGACCACGGGGCAACGCTTCAAATCATCGGCCTGTTCATCATCGCCTTGATCTATCAGCAGTCCTTCCGCTGGTTTGGCTACCTGCTGCCGACGGCGATTGCCGCGCCGATCGTTCTGTACTTTTTCGGCGTGCGCAACTGGATCGGGCTGGCGGTGTCCGTGGTGCTATGCCCGCTGATCTTCCACCTCATCTTTTTTATCCTGCTTGGCGTGTTCCCGCCGTACGGCGAGGTCTTTGACCTGCTCAACTGGATACAGGGGTAAATCGTCATGGAAATTTTTCCCGCACTTCTTTCGGTGATCACCGACCCCTCGCTGCTTTTTGCAATTGTGCTGGCCGCAGTCGTGGGCATGGTGGTCGGGGCCACACCCGGGCTGACCGCGTCGGCAGCGATTGCGATGCTGCTGCCCATCACCTTTTACATGTCGCCAATCTTTGCGCTCGCATTCCTGTACGTGATCGGAAAATCCGGCCGGTACGGCGGCTCAATCGCTGCTATTCTGTTCAATACGCCCGGAACAGCAGCCAGCGCCGCAACGCAGATTGACGGCTATCCATTGGCCCGGGCCGGCAAGGCCGGCAAAGCGATGAAAGTCGCGACGATTTCTTCCATCATCGGAGACCTGATGGGTGACATCATGTTAGTCGTCGGAGTCGGATTCATTGCGGCCATCGCCCTTAAACTTGGCCCGCCGGAAACTTTTGCGATCTACTTTGCAGCCTTCGTGGTCATCGGATCGGTTATCGGCAACTCAATCGTTAAGGGGTTGGCGTCTGCGTTGCTGGGTATTCTGATCGCCATGGTAGGCCTCGACCCGATCTCCAGCGAGGAACGGTATACCTTTGGTTCATTTGAACTGTCGAACGGCATCGGGCTTGTCCCGCTGATGATTGGCGTCTTTGTTCTGGGCGAAGTCTTTGCCCAATTGGAATCGCGCCGTAAGGCAACCAGCGAAACCAAAGAGAATGAAAGCAGCGAAAACGGCAACAGCCTGACCTGGGAAGAATACAAACCTTGCTTACCGCACGCATTCCGAGGTGGCTTTATCGGCGCTGGCATCGGCGTTCTGCCGGGCCTCGGGTCCGCGATCGCTGCGTTCATCTCATACGGCGAAGGCAAGCGCCGGGCCAAGAACCCCGAGATGTGGGGCAAGGGCGCGCTGGAAGGCGTCGCAGCCCCCGAAGCCGCCAACAACGCGGTGTCCGGCCCTTCGATGGCACCGCTTCTGACGCTCGGCATTCCGGGTTCGACCATCGGGGCGATTCTGCTGGGTGTTTTCCTGATCCACGGCATTCAGGTCGGTCCGACCCTGTTCCTGACGGATAAGGAGCTGGTCTATAAACTGTTTGCCTGTGGTATGCTGGGTATTCTGGCCTATGGCCTAATCGGATACTTCGGCGCCACTCAGGTTGCGCGCCTGATCCTGAAGATCCCGACCAATGTCCTGTATCCGCTGATCTTCCTGACCTCGTTCGTCGCAGCTTATTCAGCGCGCGGATCAATGTTCGACGTCACTGTCATGACCTGCGCAGGCTTTGCCGGCTGGCTGATGCGGAAGTACGACTTTAACGTTGCGGCCTTCGTGATCTCGTTCGTTCTGGCAAAAGGCGCGGAAGAGACCTTCCGCCAGTCGCTACTGATGTCCGATGGCGGCGCGTTGATCTTCGTCGAACGCCCGATCGCTCTGGCCTTCCTGGTCATCGGCGCAGGGGCTATCGCCTTCCGCATCCGGGGGATCATGAAGGAGCGCAAAATCGCAAAAGGAGAGCTGGAAGATGCTTGAGCACTCTCTTTACCGCGACTGCTTTTCCAGCGCTGACATGCGGTCCGTCTGGTCACAACACGCCACGATCTCGGCCTGGCTAAAGGTTGAACAGACACTGGCGCGCCATCAGGCGCTGGAGAACCTGATCCCGCAACAGACCGCTGACGCGCTCGACGCGATTTCGGTCTGCGACCTGGACACAGAACGCCTGCACGAAGACATGATACATGTTGGGCGCCCGATCGTCGGTCTCGTCGAACAACTCAGAAGGCAGGTAGGCGATCAGGCGACGAGCGTTCACTACCAGGCGACAACGCAGGACATCATGGACACGGCGCTGGCGCTGCAAATGAAGATCGGGCTGGAACACATCCAGACCGGACTGGTAAGGTTGACCGCCGCTATCGGACTGCAGATCGACGAACTTGGTGACACTGTCATGATGGGGCGCACCAACGGCCAACACGCAGTTCCCATTCGTGCTGGCACCAAGTTGACGGTTTGGAAAGTCGAGCTGCAGCGGCGCGCACAAGCGCTTGAAGAGGCGGCGGCGCGAGGCCTGAACGTTCAGATTGGCGGCCCTGTCGGCGATCTTCGAGGATACGAAAATGGAACAGGTCATCGGATCAAGGAAGGCGTCGCCGCCACGTTGGGTCTGAATGTCATACAGCCCCATTGGCAAAACGCCCGCGACGGCATTGCCGACATTGTCGGCGCGCTTGGGGGTCTGTGCGCGACGCTGTGCAAAATCTCTCATAACGTCAATCTGCTGTCATCCTCGGACATATTAGAATGGTCCGAGGTATCTACCGCAGGCAAGGGTGCGTCGTCTGCCATGGCTCATAAAAAAAACCAGCGCGCATCCGAATTTGGTGAAGCCGTCGCCCGGCTTGGCCGGCAGCGGGCCGAGCAGATCGGCGAATTCACAACCCATCAGCATGAACGCTCGGGCGGGATGTGGATTGGCGAATGGATTGTCGTGCCCGAGACCTTTTTGCTGACTTCGGGCGCACTGTCCTGGGTCGAGACCATCTTTGCCAATCTGATACTGGATACAGACGCCATGGCGCGCAAAGTCTCGAACTTTGACCATGCTGCGGCGGCAAACCCGCACTAAGTCCGTCAAAACACTTCCCTGACCACAGCGCACACAGGCACCCGGTCAGGGAGTTTTCTCAGGCAGCGCCGCTGTGGCTGGCGCGACTGCAGATGTCGATGATCTCACGCTTTTGAATTTTTCCAGTCGGCCCTTTGGGCAGCGCGTCCCAGATTTCGATTTCCTTCGGAATTTTGAAGTTGGCGATTTTGCCGCGACAGTATTCGCGCAATTCTGCCCCGCTGACAGGCGCATCGGAATTCAGGGTCACAACGGCATGTATCCGATCCCCCCATTTCGGATCGGGCAAACCGAACACGCTCACCTCGTCGACCGCTTCATGCTCGGCCAGGCAGTTTTCGACCTCAACAGGGAACACGTTGTACCCGCCAGACTTAATGCGGAATTTGGCCCGGTCTTTTAGGTGAACATAGCCCTCAGCATCAATCACAGCGATATCCCCGGTACGCAACCAACCATCGCGCACGGTTTCCGAGTATTCCACCGCTTGGTTCCAATACCCGGGTATCACATAGGGTGAGTGGATCAGTAGTTCACCCGCCACTCCGCTGGGCAGGTCATTGCCTTGCTCATCCACAACACGGACGTCCACGTAGTACAGGGGCCGACCTGCGCTCTCCAGACAGTTGTGCCCTTCTTTCAATGCGCGCTCGTGATCTGTTGCCGTCAACATCATCCCCATTCCCATCAGTTCGGTCGTCCCGAACATCTGCAGGAACTTGCACCCAAACGCCTTGAGCGCCTCGCGCACCGTGGCCGGCGGAATCGGGGCCGAGCCATAGCCGAGTTGCCGGATCGACGAACAATTGTATTGTGTGATCAGTCCCGATGACAAAAGATCGTTCAGCATAGTCGGCACCAGTACGCAGATCGTGGCCTGTTCCCGGTCGATCAGTTTCAGGGCCGTCTCGGCATTCCACTCGCCGATAATGGCGCATTTGGTGCCGTGGAACATGTTGCGCAGCAGGTGAATGATCGGAACGCCCGAGGCTGGCATCGCGTGCAACCAGACATCGTCCGGACCCGCACCTTCGGCCAGGGCGATTACGCCCATCGACTCGATCATCAACGCGTGGGGATAGATCGCGCCCTTTGGCAAACCGGTTGAACCGGTCGTGTAACAGATCATCAGTTGCTCATGCGGTGTATGAGCGAAACGTCCGCGATCAGCGGCCGCTGCGATCAGTGTTTCATAGTCCCGCTCCAGTTCATGCTGCGAACCGACACCCACAAGTGCAGGCTGGCGGTCACTGAACTTCAAGGCGTCCTGAGCGATCGCGACCTTCGAGTCCTGAACGAACAGCACATCCAAACCCGCATCGTCTATCAGCGCTCCGATCTCTCGCGGTGCCAGGCGATAGTTCAAACCCACTCGGATCGCGCCTGCCTTGGCGCAGGCTCCGATGGTTTCAGCCACTTCGATGCAGTCGGGCAGGATGACCCCAACCCGATCTCCTTTGCGGACACCCAAAGAACGCAACGCATGCGCCAGCGCATCAGTGCGCTTGCCAAGGGCACGCCAGCTGCGTCGGCGATCCAGTTCTACATATGCATCCCGATCCCCAAAACGGTCTGCGTTTCGGTCAATCAGCTGGCCGAGTGTCGCCATTTCTATCTCCTCCCGGGCATCATCACACCACGTCCGTGAAATGTCGCCCAAATGTTATTTGGTCGTGAAACCTGTCTGTTCACGGCGAGTGCGTCGCCACAAATCCAGTGTCAGCTCTCAAGCGGGGTGAGTTTGTGGAACCCTTTGCGCCCGTATATCAGCGCCGATTTTTCGGGGTTCAGGTGAACCTTTTTCACCAAGCCAAAGAACACCGCATGTGTCTTTGTGTTGGCCCAGTTGTCGACCACGCATTCAAAAGACACAACGGCCTCTTGCAACACGGGCAGACCAAAATCGCCTTGGATCCAGGTTCCCGCCGCCTGAAACTGTTTTTCCTTGTCCATTTTCGATGAAAAGGCACCGACAACGTCAGTCATGTCATCGGGCACAAGGTTCACGGCGAATTTCCGGCTGTCCATGACAACACCATAGGTTCGGGCGGTTCGGTTGATACAGACCAGCAACGCGGGCGGATCTGCGGTCAGCGAACACACCGCCGTTGCCGCCATACCGGCGCGCGCGCCTTCGAAACTGGACGTGATGATTGTGGTTGAGGCCGCAAGTAACTGCATGCCGGTCTTGAACCTGTCTTCGGTGGTCAGGGTCATTCTGCGCTCTTGCTTATTAGTGAACGATCACTTACCTTTCATATTGCCGGGCAGATGTCAACGTGAACTTGGCGGCCCGGCAATAAAGAACCAAAAGCCCTGCCCTTGCGACCAAGGGTTCAAAACAGGCACACAGATCAACAGGAAGGCGGTTGCACACCGCAGGACAACCGCAGGAGACGCACAGTGAATCAACATAGCCCCAACACAGTCGAGGGCCTTTCAACTCTTCTGGAAACGCAAAAGTCCCACCGGGCAGATCATGGCACACCGAATGCGGCTGAACGCAAGGAACGTATCACGCGCCTAATCGATTTGGTTTTGGATAACCGCGACGCCATGGTGGATACGATTTCGGCCGATTTCGGCAATCGGTCGAAACACGAGACGATCACGGCAGATATAGTTGGAACGGTAAAACAGCTGAAATTCGCACGGGACAATCTCGATCGCTGGATGCGCCCCGAGAAGGCCAAGATCGAGTTTCCCCTTGGGCTGCTGGGCGCGCGTGGTCACATTCAGTACCAGCCGCTGGGCGTAATCGGCATCGTCAGCCCCTGGAACTTTCCAATCTATCTGGCCATTGGCCCGATGGGCGAAGCCTTTGCTGCAGGCAACTCGGTCATGCTGAAGCCATCCGAATTCACGCCCCGCACGTCCGGCCTGCTGAAATCACTGATCGAAATGAATTTTGCCCCGCATGAAGCCGTTGTTGCAACCGGCGGCGTCGATGTCGCACAAGCATTCACCGTCCTGCCGTTCGATCATCTGCTTTTCACCGGAGCCAGCACAATCGGGCCTCAAGTGTTGCGAGCAGCGGCTGAACACATGGTCCCGACGACACTGGAACTGGGCGGCAAGAACCCAGCCATCATCGCCCCAAGCGCAGATATGGACCTGTCAGTTGCCCGCATCGCGGCTGGCAAGGTTTTCAATGCAGGTCAGGTCTGTCTTGCGCCAGACTACGTTTTGGTCCCGCGCGCAAAGATGGAAGACTTTGCAACCGCGCTGGCGACAAAGATCGCCGAAGCCTACCCGACCCTGTCCGGTAACCCGGATGTCACCCATATCGTGACCGACCGCCAGTTTGACCGCCTCAAGAACCTTGTCGCGCAGGCGCGCTCGGCCGGTGCGCGCATCACGCAGGTCAATCCCGCGAACGAGGATTTCTCGGCCACTAACGAGAAAATCTTACCGCCGACTCTGATCATCGACGCCGACCCTGACCTGGACGTCATGCAGGACGAGATTTTTGGGCCAATACTGCCAATCCTGCCCTATGACTCGCTGGATCAGGCCATAGCATTCGCGAATGCGCGCCCGCGCCCGCTTGCGGCCTATGTTTTCGCCAAGGATGCGAACGAGCAGCAAAAGGTGATGGAGAGCACAATTTCCGGCGGCGCGTGCGTCAATGACACCATCATGCACTCGACCCAAAACACTCTGCCATTTGGCGGCGTCGGAAACAGTGGCATGGGTGCATACCATGGCCACCACGGATTCAAACGGTTCAGCCATGCAAAGGCCGTTTACAAACAGATCAACATGGACGGCGTCTTCAAAGCCGTACGCCCACCCTATGGTGAGAAGTTCTTCAAGACGATGGCGCCGTTCCTGAAGAAGTAATTGGCCTCATAAAAAGGGAACTCCAAGTTTTGGAGCTCCCTTTACCCACTTCTGCCTGTCTCTACGCCAGTAACGCCGATTGACGCACAATAGAGTGGCCTCAGACCTCCAGCCATTCCTTGCGGATATCGTCATTTTCGCGCAGCGCTTGCGGAGTTCCTTCGTAGACCATGTGCCCATGCCCCATCACATAGACGCGGTTGGTCACCCTCAATGCGATGGTCAGCTTTTGCTCGACCAGCAGGATTGAAACGCCTCGCTCGGCGATCTGCAGCAGCAAATCCCCCACCTGCTCGACAATCTTCGGCGCCAGCCCTTCGGTCGGCTCGTCGATCATGATGAAGTCGGGATCACCCATCAACGCGCGGCATATGGTCAGCATTTGCTTCTCACCGCCTGACATGACCGAGGCATCCACATCCGCACGGTTGCGCAGGTTTGGGAACAACTCGAACATATCCTCCATGCACCAACGTCCGTCGCCATCTTTTTGGCCAGGCTTCAGCCCAAGCATCAGGTTCTGCCGCGTTGTGAGGCCAGGAAAGATATCCCGGTTCTCGGGCACATAGCCGATCCCGGCCTTTGCGATCTCAAAGCTTTTGCGGCCCGCGATCTCTTTGCCGCGGAACTGGATCGACCCGTGCGGCGCAACCTCGCCCATGATCGCCTTGCAGGTAGTGGAACGCCCCACACCGTTGCGACCCAGAAGCGAGACAATCTCGCCCTCACCCACCTTAAGATTCACACCCTGCAGAATGTGGCTTTTGCCGTAATAGGCGTGCAAGTCTTTGACGAGAAGCATCACACTGCCTCCTCTTCCAAACTCGCGCCCAAGTAAGCTTCTTTCACCTTTGCCGAGGATCGAACAACGTCCGGCGTGTTGGATTCGATTACTTCGCCGTAGACCAGAACCGAAATCTTGTCGGCCAGATCGAATATCACGCCCATATCATGCTCTACGATCAACAGAGTTTTGTCCTCGGTTACCTTGCGGATCAGATCGACGATCAGATCAGTTTCCGAATGGCTCATCCCGGCGCAGGGTTCGTCCAGCAGGATGATGTCAGCGCCCCCGGCAATCGTGATCCCGATCTCTAGCGCGCGCTGTTCCGCATAGGCCAGAGTACCCGCCAGTTCATTCCGGCGTTGGCTCAGATTGATCTGGGCCAGGATTTCGTCAGCCTTTTCCGTTACATCCTGTTGCCGCCAAACCATGTGCCAGAAGGAATACCGATACCCCATGGTCCACAACAGACCACAGCGAATGTTTTCGAATACGGTCATGTTGGGAAAAATGTTGGTGATCTGGAAAGACCGACTGAGGCCCCTGCGATTGATCTCGAAAGGTTTCATGCCAGTCACTTCCTCGCCATGCAGGAAAATCCCGCCCGACGTCGGCGCAAACCGACCGGTGATCAGATTGAACAGGGTCGATTTCCCGGCCCCGTTCGGACCAATGACGGCGTGGCGTTCGCCCTTAGCGATTTGCAAGTTCACCCCCTGGATAATCTTGGCAAGACCAAAGCTTTTCTCAAGTTTTCTCAGCTCGATGGCGGGCGCATTCATGCCTGACCCTCCGCGTGATTTGCATTATCCCAAGCGGCCCGAATTTCTGGCAACACGCGAGACACGAGGAAAAGGGATATCGCGGCGATGACTACGGCCATGCCGATGGCATGATAGCCGCTGCTGTCAAAGGCGATTCCGTAAAGCTCCATCTCATGATCGCCGCCGTAACCGTGGCGCTTATGAAACAGGATCTCCAGTGTGGCCGCCAGCGACAGAACACTAGTAATGGAGGGGATTGCCACCTTAAGATACGGCTTGATCAGCAGGTGCAGCTTACCCAGTGAAAACGGGCGGCGGTGCATTGCGATCAGCCCGGCGAACCCTGATGGGAAGAACATCACACAAGCGACAAACAAGATGCCCAGATACAGCGCCCAAAGCTCGGTATGCAGGCCAAGGACGGTTTGCAGCAACGTGAACACCACCGCTCCGATGATCGGCCCTACAAAGAACCCGGCCCCACCGATGAATGTAATCAGCAGTATTGATCCCGAAGTCGCAAGGTTCAGATTCTCTTCCGTCAGGATTTCAAAGTTGATCGCAAACAACGACCCGGCGACGCCAGCGAAGAACCCTGAGGCGCAGAAGGAAATCCAACGAACGTTGCGTTGCGAATAGCCCAGAAACTCTGCTCGTTCCTCGTTGTCACGCACCGCGTTGGCGATCCGCCCGATTGGCGTGCGCGAGAACAGATACATCAGCAAAGTCGCTACAAGCAGCCAGAAGATGGTCAGGTAGTAAACCTCTTGCTGAGTAAGGAATTCATACCCGAATACAGGCGGACCCATGGTGCGGTCGCCCGAGATACCCTCTTCACCACCAAAGAACACGACGATTATCACCGAGCAGGCGGCGATAAGTTCTCCAACGCCCAAAGAGATCATGGCGAAAACCGTACCCGCCCGGCGGGTCGAGAAGCTGCCGATCAGGAATGCAAAAACCAGACCGAACAAACCGCCGACAATCGGCAAAAGGGGCAAGGGAAGCCACAATCCGCCCTCGACCATGTTCATGACGTGCATGGCAAAGAATCCACCCAGCCCCATATAGACCGCGTGGCCAAAGGACAGCATACCGCCCTGCCCCAGCAGCATATTATAGCTGAGCGCGAACACGATGGTGATCGCCATCTGGTTCATGATCGTCAGCGCCGAGCTGGTTTGGAACACCAGCGGCAGGCACAGCAGAAACAAGGCAGCAAAGGCCCAGGGTATCGCATTCGACAACGAAACCAGCCGCGCCGTACCTGCTGTCAGGGGAGTCTTACTTGCGATACTCATGATTCACGGTTCCCCATAAGACCCTGCGGTCGCAGGACGAGCACGATGATCATCAGAAGATACGGCAGGATCGGACCCAGTTGAGGCAGCGTCAGCGTCCACAGGTCCTGCAGAGGATGATCCCAGATCATTTCCGGCTTGGTAAAACCGATGGCGGTCAACACCTGTTCGGCAGTGATGTCATAGGCGGTGGCAAAGGTTTGCATCCACCCGATGATCAGAGATGCGACCAAAGCACCCCAAAGCGACCCCAGGCCACCGATCACGATGGTGACGAAAACGATGGAGCCAAGTTGCACGGCCATTCCGGGAAAAACACCTAGAACAGGACCGGCGATCACGCCCGCCAGACCGGCCATCGCGGTGCCGACGCCAAAGACGCACATAAACACCAGCGGCACGTTGTGGCCCAGGTTTTGCACGGTTTCGGGATAGCTGAGCGCGGCCTGGATGGTCATGCCGATCCGGGTCTTGGTCAGGATGTACAGCAACGTCAGGAAGATCCCCATCGCCACGGCAATCATTAACACCTTGTAGGCAGGAAAGGCATTTCCGGCGATGGCGAAGGCCGCGAAATCTAGTGCTTCGGGCTCAGAGAATGGAAGTTGGCTTTTTCCCCAAAAGAACTGAACCGTTTCTTCGATCAGCAGGGCCAGACCGAATGTAAAGATCAGTTCCGGCACATGTCCGTATTTGTGGACACGTCTTAACCCGTACCGTTCGACCACGGCCCCTATAACTCCGACGATAAGTGGCGCGATCAGCAGGCCGGCCCAGAACCCGGTCACAAGACTGATTTGATAGGCGAAATAGGCACCCAGCATATAAAAACTGGCATGGGCAAAATTCAGAACGCCCATCATGGAAAAGATCAGTGTCAGACCGCTGCACAGCATGAACAGCAACAATCCGGTCACAAACCCATCCAACACGTTCACGAGGAACAGCGCCATTGCTTGTCTCCCTGCATTGATTGAGTGGTAGCCTGCTGGCCCGCCCGGATTTCAGGCGGACCACCAGAGTGGTTAGGGGTTTATGGGCGCTTCATCTCGCAAGTGGTGGCCGAGTCATTGGACGCCAATTCAACAACCGTCTCTGCAACCATACCACGGCCAGATTTGTCATATTCGAACGCGGCCTCTGGCGTCTGGCCCTGCACTGTCACGGTCTGGATAGTTTGGTGATCGCTTTCACGCATCACGGTCTTGCCGGTGACGATACTGTCGTACTCCATCCCCTCAAGAGCGTAGGCAATGGCCTTGATGTCAGTGGCGTTGCCAACCTCGTTGATCGCAGCTGCCAACATTGGCGCGACATTGGCCATTTGCGGCTGCCCAAAGTCCAGATCAGGGAAGCTCTCGTAGAATGCAGCGACAAACTCCTGCGCTTCGGGCGTTGCTGGCGGGTTCACTTGCCCGGCACCGACCAGCTTGACGATGCCGTCGCCTTCTTCACCGAAGGCCGCCGTGATGCCCGAGGTCGCGCCGTAGTAGGTGTAGATCGGCTTGTTAAAGCCGGCCCCCATGACCGCCTTGCCCAGACCGACCATGTCTCCGCCCCAGTTGCCGGTGATCACGGCATCCGCGCCAGAGCCGACGATCTTGCGCGCGTAGGGCGTGAAATCCTTTACCTTGCCGATCGGGTGCAGCTCATTCCCCACGATTTCGATATCCGGGCGCTTTTCCTTGAGGAAACGCTGCGCAGCCGCGGCGACGGCCTTACCAAAGGAATAGTCCTGGCCAATTACATAGACCTTCTTGATATCCGGGTTGGCCGAAATGTCATCGGTCAGCGCGTCCATCTTGATATCGGCATTGGCGTCGAAGCGGAAATGCCAGAACTGGCACTTGTCATTGGTCAACGCCGGATCAGCGGCCGAGTGATTGAGGAAGATGACCGGGTCATCCGGGTTGCGGCGATTGTGTTTGGCAACGGCCTCGGTCAACGCATTGGCAACACCGGACGACGCGCCTTGCGCAATGATGCGGATCCCCTGATCCATGGCGACTTGCAGCTGAATCAGCGATTCCTTTGCACTGATCTTGTTGTCGAAGGGCACCATCTCAAACTCTGCCTGCCCATCCAGAAGCGCGCCGGGTTCGTTAACCAGTTCTTTGACGCTGTGACGATAGATCGCCAAGCCCTGCGTTCCAGTTGTGGCAAACGGCCCAGACAGCGGATCGATGAATGCGATTCGCACTTTCTCCTGTGCTGCTGCGGCGCCCGCAGTCAAACCAGCGGCAAGTGCGGTCGCCATCATCAAATTGAACTTATTCATTTCTTCCTCCCTGTTGACAGCAGGCGGTAGGTTTCAGCCTGTCCAAAGATCCACACATAGGTGAGTGATCGATCACTATATTCATTTCTACTTGTTAGTGTGTCAACGAATTACTGATGAATTTTAAAACTTCTGATCCGTCGGGGGCTGGTTTCGAAAAAGCGCTGAAAATTAACTCATTCCTATGAGGTCGCAGTCGCCAAATCCTATTTTGCCTCTGAAAACAAAAAGAAAAAACAAACTGAACAGCATTCAAGCCACAGACTGAATCCACCACAACCATCACTCAAAAACCGCACAAACAAATCGTTGACATTTTTTTCATCACGTAATATCATTAGTGTACTAACGAGAAAATTCTCATCAGGACAGACACTTTGCGGTATCTCTCACCCTGCACGCTCGACGACGCGTTTAAATTGTTGGCCACCCAAGACCTGACGGTTGTCGCTGGCGGAACTGATTTCTTTCCGTCTCGGCAGCGTCATGAACTGCACACTGACATATTGGACGTGACTCGGATCGCTGGTCTTTCAGGTGTCACCCTTACGAAAAACCGCTGGAAAATCGGAGCCGCGACAAACTGGACCGATATCGTCCGGGCCGACCTGCCAGCTGCGTTTCGGGGGCTGCAAATGGCGGCACGGGAAGTCGGCAGCCTGCAAATCCAAAACAGCGGCACGATTGCAGGAAACCTGTGCAACGCGTCGCCCGCAGCTGATGGGGTACCCCCGCTTCTTACATTGGAAGCCAGCGTTGAACTTGGGTCAACCCACGGCCTTAGAGAAGTGCCGCTGTCAGAGTTCATCACGGGTGTGCGTCAGACAGCACGGACCAGCGACGAGATCGTAACAGCCGTCTATCTACCCCATCCTCCCAGCGGGGCCGTCGGGCATTTCGAAAAACTCGGCGCGCGGCGGTACCTGGTCATCTCGATCACAATGACATCGGCAGTCATCGGTCTCGATGAAAACCGCCGGATCAACTACGCACGGATCGCGGTGGGTGCTGCATCGGCCGTAGCGCAGCGGCTGGAAAATCTCGAAGCTGACCTGATCGGCAAATCCCCTGACGCCGTCGAAATTTCGCCAGATCACCTGGCGCCGCTCAGCCCGATCGATGACGTCCGCGGAGACGCCGGATACCGCTTGGATGCCGTGGCGGAGCAATGCGTCCGCGCAATAAGGGAGGCGGGCCAAAGCCATGGATAAGCGCGCAGACGAAGTCACAACCGAATTCACTCTGAACGGAACCCCGGTCAGCGCCGCGCCGCGCGTAGGCGAACGCCTGTCTGAAATGCTACGAGAGCGGTTGGCGGCCCGGGACGTCAAGATCGGCTGCAATGCGGGCGATTGTGGGGCCTGCACGGTGCTCGTTGACGGCGATCCGGTCTGCGCATGCCTAGTGCCCGCGCAGCAGGTTGCCGGACGGGTGGTAGAGACGGTTGCCGGACTGACACAAGCAGATCAGATCGCGGCCCGTCTGGCAGAAAGTTTTCAGAACCACGGGGCAGCGCAGTGTGGCATCTGCACGCCCGGCATGATGACCGCAGCGGTTGCGTTGCTGCGTGAGACACCAGAACCAAACACCGAACAGGTTCAGGATGCCCTTGGCGGCGTTCTGTGTCGCTGCACCGGCTATCGCAAGATCATCGACGCTGTCGTCGCCGCTGGCACAGTTCATCAACACGGTACGATAACCGGGCATGCGGGCGATGCCATCCGACGCGTTGACGGGCCGGACAAGGTTACGGGTGCCGAACTGTTCGGTGATGACGTGGCTCCGGCTGGCACGCTGGAAATTCTCGTGATCCGCTCACCGTATCATCGGGCAGGGTTCACTTTTGGCAATCTAAAGGCGTGGGTCAGCGCCACCCCGGGAATTGAACTGGTTCTGACGGCCGCCGACATTCCCGGCCGAAACGTGTTCGGCGTTATCCCCGATTTCGCGGACCAACCCGTGTTTGCTGAAACCGAAGCCCGATTCCGCGGCGAGGCGGTGGCCGCATTTGTCGGATTGCCCGAGGTTCTCGCGACCTTCGATCCCTCCAGTTTCCCTGTAACCTGGGAGGAACGGCCCGCCGTACTGGAATCCCTCGAAGCCATGACACCCGAGGCGGCGCAACTGCATCAGGATCGCGATGAAAATGTCATGTGCGGAGGGTTTGTAAAATGCGGCGACCCTGAAGGGGCGCTGGCCGACGCGGATGTCGTTGTCGAAGGTCGTTTTCGTTCCGGTTTTGTCGAACATGGATACATCGAACCCGAAGCCGGTTTCGCTGAAATCGTAAATGGCCGGGTTGAGGTACATGCCTGCACGCAGGCACCGGTGATGGATCTGGATGCACTTGAGATCATTCTGGGCATGCCCCGTGATCAGATCCGGATTGTACCAACCGGTGTTGGCGGCGGTTTCGGCTCCAAACTGGATATCTCAGTACAACCCTATCTGGCGCTCGCAGCGCTCAGAACCGGCAAGCCGGTGCGGTTGACCTATTCGCGGACCGAGTCGATGCAATCCACCACAAAACGCCACCCCTCTGATCTGCGGGTCAGGATCGGCGCGGCCAGGGACGGTCGGATCAGCGGTATGACCTTCGATGGACTATTCAATACGGGCGCTTACGCCAGCTGGGGTCCGACCGTGGCCAACCGAGTGCCGGTTCATGCCTCGGGTCCGTACAAAATCACCGACTACCGAGCGGAAGCCAAAGGCATCCACACGCATTGCCCGCCGTCCGGAGCTTTCCGCGGCTTCGGGGTTCCTCAGTCGGCCATCGCTCAGGAAAGCCTGTTTGATGAGCTTGCGGACAAGCTTGGCATCGATCCGCTCGATTTCCGCATCCACAATGCGCTGGATAACGGTGTGCCGACAGTCTGCGGGCAGGTCTTCGATCAGGGCGTTGGAATTCGCGCCTGCCTTGAGGCGCTGCGCCCATCATGGGCCAGCGAAAACGCGGCGGCCACGGCATTCAACGCGGAAAACGACACGCTCAAGCGCGGTGTCGGGTTGGCGGCCGGGTGGTATGGGTGCGGCAACACCTCGTTGCCGAACCCCTCGACCATCAAATCCGGCGTTCGGTCGGACGGCACTTTGGTCCTTCACCAAGGGGCAATGGATATCGGCCAAGGCGCAAACACGGTCATCACTCAGATTTTTGCTACGGCGGTCGGCGTTCCGGTGTCGCAGATTGAACTGATTGGTGCTGACACGGATGTTACACCCGACGCGGGCAAAACCTCGGCTTCGCGCCAAACCTATGTCTCAGGCAGTGCCGCGCGTCTTTCGGGCGAGGCACTGCGCGCACAGATCCTGTCGCGCGTCAATGCCGGTCCCGAGGCGGTGATTTCGCTGAACGCAGGCACAATAGGTGTGGACGACAAAGGTCAGAAGCACTCCATCGACCTGACCGCTCTGGCACCCGATGCCGAAGGTTACGTCCTGCGCGCCGAGGAAACCTATGATCCGCCCACAAAACCGCTGGACAAAAACGGTCAGGGGGTCCCCTACGCTCAGTTCGGCTATGCCGCGCATCTGGCGGTGGTCGAAGTGGATATGAAGCTTGGGACGGTGAAGCCCATCAAATTCGTGGCGGCACATGACGTCGGTAAGGCGATCAATCCGATGCTGGTCGAAGGTCAGGTTCAGGGCGGGATTGCCCAAGGCTTGGGTATGGCGCTAATGGAGGAATACCTTCCGGGGCGCACTGAGAACCTGCACGACTACCTGATCCCGACCATCGGTGACATCCCTCCGATCGAAACCCTCATCATCGAAGAAGAGGATGCCCACGGCCCCTATGGTGCCAAAGGTTTGGGTGAGCACGTTCTGATCCCGACCGCACCGGCCCTTTTCAACGCAATCAAACGCGCCTGTGGCGTTCGGCTGACCCAGGGTCCGGCCACGCCCGCAAAACTGCGCGCAGCAATCAAGGAACTTACAGATGGCAACTGAGCGCACGACACCGGAGAAAATCCGCTGCGACGCCTGCCCGGTGATGTGTTACATCGCAGATGGCAAGGCCGGGGCTTGCGACCGCTATGCCAACCTCGGCGGTGATCTGGTCCGACTGGATGCGCTTACCATCATCGAAAGCGCGGAAGACACGCGTCTTGTTCCATTCCTGAAAGATGGCAAAGACCCCGAAGACTGGGACGGCGACATCGTGCAGGGCAAGAGGCCCTTTGTGACCGCCGTTGGCGCGGGCACCACCTATCCCGATTACAAACCAGCGCCGTTTATCGTCAGTCAGGACGTGAAGGGCGTTGATATGGTCACCGTCGTGACCGAGGGGATTTTCTCGTATTGCGGTGTCAAAGTGAAGATCGACACGGACCGCCATATCGGCCATGAGCGCGACGTTGTTCGTGTGGATGGGGAACCGGTCGGGCATGTGATGACTTCGGAATATGGCTCGAAAATGTTGTCTCTGGGTGGGGTGGAACACCTGACCGGCGGCACCAAGAAAGAAGGCCGTATCACCTGTGACGCCTTGCTGCGCCTGTGCAATCGCGAAGCCGTAGAGATGGTGATTGGTGACGAAGGGCATGAGACAACTGTCGTCGTGCAAGCGGGCAAGGCCCCCATCATCAACGGGGTCGAGGAAAAGCTGATGCGCGTGGGCTGCGGCTCGGCCACCATTGGCATGTTCGCCAAGCAATGGGTCGATCATGTGGACGACGTCGTGGTCGTCGATGACCACATCACCGGCGTATTGTCCGAGCACCAGGCTGGCAAAATGCTGGATGTCAAACCTACGGGGATCAAAATTAATGGGCGGCGATCAACACCGGGCCGCTATTTTCAAGTGGCTGAACCCGGCACCGGTTGGGGCGGCACCGACATTGAAGACCCTTTGAAAATCCTTGGCGATTTCAACCCGAAATTCGCCCGTGAAGGCATGAGTCTTCTCATGGTTTCCACCACCGGTGAACAATATGGCTATTTCGAGTTGGACGCGGACCTGAAACCGCACTCGGCCGTGGTTCCACCCGCACTCAAAGCCTCTGCTGAATTGATCGCCGAGAATTGCGAACCGTCGGTTTGCTCGGTTCTGTTCATGGGCGGCGCGGGCGGCAGCCTGCGGGCCGGTGTCACGGAAAACCCAGTGCGGCTAACGAAATCCGTCAAGGACTCGCTGACCTTTGTGTCCTGTGGCGGGGCTGAAGCGTATGTCTGGCCGGGCGGCGGCATCACCGTGATGGTGGATGTCATGGACATGCCCACCGGGTCGTTCGGATACGTTCCCACCCCGGCGCTGGTCGCCCCCATCGAGTTCACGATGCGCGTCAGTGACTACAGCACGTTGGGCGGGCACATGAACGAAATCAAGCCGGTCTCGGAAGTCGTCTCGGATGAAACCCGCAAGGTGGACCAGTTCGAAAACCAGCCTGATCCGATGTCATCGACCAATTACCGCTGGGCGAAAGGAGCTTAACCGTAGATGCAGCCCGTGTCCGCCATATTACCCTGTGGTCGCAGATTGCACCTGCAACACGGCCCGATCGACCTTATAGTCGAGGCAGAGGGCGCGCGGGACATTGCTTTTGAAGCTGCGCGAACTCGGTTCCAGACCATCCTGCAGGGCTTGGTGGATGAACTTACGCTGTTGAAGACACCAATGACCCAAAATGGACCGCGACCTCAAGGGTTGGTAGCCCTGCGCATGGATGCGGCGGCACGTCCCCACTCAGACGTGTTCGTCACCCCTATGGCAGCCGTTGCCGGAGCCGTCGCCGACGAAATCCTGACCACTATACAACGGGCCACACCTTTGGATCGCGCCTCGGTCAACAACGGCGGCGATATCGCCCTGTATTTGGGACACGATCAGACTTTTCGCATCGCCATGAGCGGGCTCGACGGGCGCGATCTGGGCCGCATTGCCATCAGTGCAGCGGACGGCATCGGAGGCATTGCCACATCTGGTCGCGGCGGACGCAGCCTGAGCCTGGGCATTGCTGACAGCGTAACGGTGCTGGCACAAAATGCCGCGATGGCGGATGTGGCGGCGACGCTGATAGCCAACGCAGTGGACCTCCCAGGACATCCCGCAATTCGTCGCACGCCCGCCAATCAATTGAGCGACGACAGCGACTTGGGTGAAATGCTCATTCCAGTTTCCGTGGACCAACTCTCGCCGAAAGACACCCAAAATGCCCTGTTGCGCGGCCTAAACACTGCCAAACACATGCAAGCGCGGGGATTGATCACCGCCGCCCACCTGTCGCTTGGCCACCAATCCTGCCAAACCGGAGCATCCCGGTTGGTGACATCCTCCACTCAAAAGGTTCCTGAATATGCCTGAAGTTCAACTGCGGAAAAAACTGTTTTCGCTTGAAGAAATCTACCATGAAGGAGGACCTCTGTCCGACACGCCGCTGGTAAGGGTGGCGGCCCTGGCTGTGATCGCCAACCCGTTTGCAGGCCGGTATGAACCTGAGATTCAGGGCTTCATGGAAGATCTCAAACCGCTCGGACTGGAATTGGCGCAGACTCTGATCGACATGCTGGGCGGTCCGGAAAACGTCGAGGGTTACGGTAAGGGCTCATTGGTCGGCGAAGGCGGAGAGCTGGAGCACGGCGCGCTGTGGCATGCCCCCGGCGGTTATGCGATGCGGCAGCTGCTGGGCACGGCCAACGCCATTGTGCCATCGTCCAAGAAAGTCGGCGGCGTCGGGGCACGGCTGGACGTCCCAATTACACATATCAACGCCTCATACGTGCGCAGCCATTTCGACAGCATGGAGGTCGGCTGCAACGACGCCCCCCGCGCAAGCGAACTGGCTTTTGCACTGGTCATGACAACCGGTCCACGCGTGCATTCACGCTCGGGCGGGCTTGAGGCCTGGGATATCAAAGGAGAGGACGGGTTAAGATGACAAAGATCCGCAAGATCGCAGTCAATGTCGAGGAAACACATATCGAGGCAGGTCGTCAGATCTCGCCCGCGACGCGTAAGGCCGTAGCGGTTGCAGTGATCGAAAACCCCTTTGCCGGTCAATATGTTGAGGACCTGACACCGTTGATGGACACCGGTGCAGAGCTGGGGGCCCTGCTGGGCCGCCGCTGTGTCGAAGCGCTTAACATCACGCCAGAACAGGCTGAAAGTTATGGCAAATCAGCCATGGTCGGAGAGAATGGCGAGCTGGAACATGCGGCAGCAATTCTGCACCCAAAACTGGGCGCGCCGCTGCGCAAAGAGGTAGAGAAAGGAGCCGCGCTGGTGCCCTCATCGAAAAAGATGGGCAGCCCCGGACAAGTGCTCGACGTGCCCTTGGGGCACAAGGACGCGGCCTATGTCCGCAGCCATTTCGACGGGATTGAAGTGCAATTGAACGACGCGCCCCGCGCAAATGAAATCATGGTGGCCGTGGCGGTCACAGACAGCGGTCGACCACTGCCGCGCGTGGGTGGGCTGACAAGCGCGGAGGCAGAAGGCAAAGACGGGTTGCGCTAAATGCTGCAACTGCACTGTAAAGGGCTGACAATACATTAAGAAGCCAGGATAACTGGCCGTGAACAATGATCATTGGGAGGAAGTTGACATGAATCTGATCAGACGCACGGTACTGGGCGCGCTTGCCGCGTTGCCCCTGGCCGGTTTGACGGCCGGGTCCAGCCTGGCTCAGGACACGATCGTGTTGGGTGAGGTGAACAGTTACACCCGCCTGCCCGCATTTACCGAGCCTTACAAAAAAGGCTGGCAGTTGGCAGTCGAACAGATCAACGCCGCAGGCGGGATCAACGGCAAACAGCTTGAGGTGATCAGCCGCGACGATACCGGCGACCCGGCGACGGCGATCCGCATCGCCGAAGAGCTGGTCTCGAAGGACGGGGCCGTTCTGATCTTTGGCACGTTCCTTTCCAATATCGGTCTGGCGGTTTCCGATTTCGCCAAGCAGAAGAAGGTCCTGTTCCTCGCCTCCGAGCCTCTGTCCGACGCCATCGTCTGGTCGAAGGGCAATAAGTACACTTATCGCCTGCGCCCCTCGACCCATATGCAGGCTGCCATGCTGGCCGAACAGGCAGCCAAGCTGGACGCTGTGAAATGGGCTACGGTCGCGCCGAACTATGCCTACGGGCAGGATGCGGTGAAGGCGTTCAAGGCGGAACTGACTAAACTGCGTCCCGACGTGGAATTTGTCGAGGAACAGTGGCCGCCGGTCTTCAAGATTGACGCTGGTTCCACCGTTCGCGCGCTTGAGGCCGCGAAGCCTGATGCAATCTACAACGTCACCTTTGGTGGCGACCTCGCGAAATTCGTCCGTGAAGGTTCCCTGCGCTTCCTATTCGAAGATCGAGACGTAGCCTCGCTGCTGACGGGCGAGCCCGAGTATCTTGACCCTCTGGGAGCTGAAGCGCCCGAGGGTTGGATCGTCACCGGTTATCCCTCGACCGACATCGAAACGGACGACCACAAAGCGTTTGCGGATGCCTATATCGAGAAGTTCGGCGAAGCGCCCAAAACAGGTTCGATCGTCGGCTACAACTCGATCTTGGCCATTGCCGCAGCGCTGGAAAAGGCGGGTTCCACGGATACCGACGCTCTGCTGGCGGCAATGGAGGGCTTGTCCGTCGAGAACAGCCCGACCGGCCCCTTCACCTTCCGCGCCGCTGACCACCAGTCCACAATGGGGGCTTATGTCGGCAAGACCGGCATGGTTGACGGAAAACCGTCCATGGTCGACTGGGCCTATGCAGACGGGGCGGATTACCTTCCCAGCGAAGATGAAGCAGCGGCCTTGCGTCCGGCAGAATAAACCGGTTCTGGCGGGGCAATACCTGCCCCGCCCCACAATAAGAACACAAACAAGGGACGGTGGCCCGATGGGGTTCTATTTTGCACAGCTATTGACTGGATTGGCGAACGCTTCCTCGCTGTTTCTGATAGCGTCCGGGCTTTCGATCATCTTCGGCGTCACGCGGATCGTGAATTTTGCGCACGGTTCATTCTATATGGTGGGCGCTTACCTCGCCTACACGCTGGTCACGCTCTGGAGCGGCAGTATTCTGGGCTTTTGGGTCAGCGTCATTCTGGCCGCCATGATCGTCGGGCTGATCGGCCTGTTGATCGAATTGACCATCCTTCGGCGCATCTATCACGCGCCCGAGCTGTTCCAACTGGTTGCCACTTTCGGCGTCGTCCTGATCTTTCAGGATGCGACATTGGCAATCTGGGGTGCCGAAGATCTATTGGGCCCCCGGGCACCGGGCCTGAATAGTGCAGTCCGGATCATGGGTGAACCGATCCCTGAATATGACCTCGCCCTGATCGCGATCGGCCCGGTCGTCTTGTTGGCTATATGGCTTCTGTTTCACAAAACCCGCTGGGGTGTTCTGGTGCGCGCAGCCACGCAAGATCGTGAAATGGTCGGAGCACTTGGCGTCAATCAAGCCTGGCTGTTTTCGGCCGCCTTTGTATTGGGATCTTTCCTGGCCGGCCTGGGCGGAGCGCTGCAAATACCGCGTGAGGCTGTGTCTCTGCAAATGGACCTGTCAATCATCGGCGAGGCGTTCGTCGTGGTGGTAATCGGCGGCATGGGAAGCGTCTCCGGCGCGTTTGCAGCCGCGGTTCTGATCTCGGTCCTGAACGCATTTGCCATCCTTATTTTCCCGCAGATATCGATCGTCTTGCCGTTTGTCATCATGGCCATTGTCCTGATCTTCCGCCCTCATGGCCTGTTCGGCAAACCCGGCAGCGAAAAGGGTGCACCGGAAGAGCCGGACCAGCCGCTAAAGCTTATGGATCAGAAATCCACGATGGTATTGGTGGCTGCACTCGGCGTATTGGCGCTGAGCCCGGTGTTCACTGCGGATTTCACCACCGTCCTCATGGTGGATGTGATGGTGGCCACCTTGTTTGCCGTGTCGCTGCATTTCATGATGGGAATTGGGGGCATGGTCAGTTTCGGGCATGCCGCTTACTTCGGTGTCGGGGCGTATGGGGCTGCAATGGCCGTTAAGTTTCTTGGTCTGGGAATGATCCCGGCCATGATCTTCGGACCGATCTGCGCAGTTTTTGCGGCCCTGTTCTTTGGCTGGTTCTGCGTGCGCCTGTCAGGCGTCTACCTCGCCATGCTGACACTGGCTGCTGCTCAGATTTTGTGGGGCGTCACCTTCCAGTGGCAGGAGTTTACAGGCGGGGACGATGGCATCCTTGGCGTCTGGCCCGCGAAATGGGCGAGCGCGGACAAGGTGTATTTCTACATCGCTTTCGTCCTGTGTATTGGTGGTATCTGTGCTCTGCGACGTGTTGCGTTCTCGCCCTTTGGCTACACCCTGCGCGGCATTCGCGACAGCCAGACCCGAGCCGAAGCCATCGGGGTCGATACCCGGTTCCACCAGTGGATGGGCTTTGTGCTGGCGGGCGGTTTCGCTGGCCTCGCCGGCGTCGTCTTTGCCTTTTCCAAAGGCAGCGTCTTCCCCGACAGCCTAGGCATCGCACTCAGCATCGATGGCCTGATCATGGTCCTGCTGGGCGGCATTCATGCGCTGGCAGGGCCGATCTTTGGTGCAGGCGCATTTGTGCTGATCGAAGATTGGGTTACGCGGCTGGACTATTGGCGCTTTATCTTTGGCGCGATTATTCTGGTCGTTGTTCTGCTGGCGCCTGACGGCATCGCGGGCGGTGTCCAACGCCTGATGCGCGGGCTGAAAGGAGGTCGGGCATGACCAATGTTCTCGAAGTCCGCAACCTGTCCAAGTCCTTCGGCGGCGTACAAGCGGTAAAGGATGTCAACTTCGACCTCAAAGAAGGCGAATTCCTCGCCCTGATCGGCCCGAACGGTGCAGGAAAAACAACCTGTTTTAACATGTTGAACGGCTATCTTAAACCAAATACGGGATCAGTGTCCCTACGCGGACAGGCGCTGATCGGCCACCCTCCGCGCAAGATCTGGCGGATGGGCGTGGGCAGAACGTTCCAGATTACGGCGACATTTCTGTCGATGACCGTTGTCGAGAACGTGCAGATGGCGCTGATCTCGCACCACCGGAGGGTGTTCGATCTGTTCTCGCGTGCGACGCGCTTGTACGTGGACGAGGCGATGGCGTTGCTGGAGCTGGTATCAATGCAGGATCAAGCGGGGCGAGCCTGTTCCGAACTTGCCTATGGCGACCTCAAGCGGCTGGAGCTGGCGATTGCACTCGCCCATGAACCTGCCTTGTTGCTGATGGATGAACCAACGGCGGGCATGGCCCCGTCCGAGCGCCTTTCCCTTATGGCCCTGACCGCTGAGATCGTGGCCAAGGGGGGCGTCAGCGTGGTATTCACCGAACATGACATGGATGTTGTCTTTGCCCATGCCCACCGCATTCTGGTCCTGAACCGGGGGGAGTTGATCGCCGAAGGCACCGGGTCGGAAATCCGCACCAACCCGCTGGTGCAAGAGGTGTATCTCGGCGGGGGGACCGTCTTTGAAGCGGAGAGCGTCCATGCTTGATGTTACGAACCTTGGGGCTTGGTATGGCCGCGCGCAGATCCTCAATGGTGTTTCGCTAAGCGTCGGCGAAAACGAGGTGGTCGCGCTGATGGGCCGGAATGGTGCAGGCAAGTCGACCACCATGAAATCCATCATGGGATTGGTGCGTCACATTGATGGCGGCATTAGGTATGGGGACCATGACATTCAGGGCAGTACGCCCCACGCCATCTGCCGTGCCGGCGTGGGCTATGTTCCCGAAGACCGCCGGATTTTTGGAGATCTGACGATCGAGGAAAACCTCGAAGTGGGTCGCAGGGCACCACGCCCCGATGCCCCCGAGTGGACGCAGGAGCACTTGTTCGAACTATTTCCAAACCTTGCAGAACGCCGCAAAAACCTGGGTAAGCAGTTGTCCGGCGGGGAGCAACAAATGCTGACCATCGCTCGCACTCTGATGGGTAATCCAAAACTTGTCCTGCTGGACGAGCCGTCAGAAGGGATCGCGCCCGTCATCGTCGAACAAATGGCCCGTGTCATCGCCGAACTGAAACGCGAAGGGCTGTCGGTTCTGATCAGCGAACAGAATCTGCATTTCGCGCGGATCGTCTCGGATCGCGCCTACATCATCGAAAAGGGGGAAATGCGGTTCGAGGGCAGCTTCAAAGACCTCGATGAAAATCCAGAAATTTCAAACACCTACCTTGCGGTGTAATATGTTAATCTTGTGAGGGTCGTGGCTTTGTTTATTATAGCACAAACAATTGAATCAGGCAGGGACCGTCATGACGGAATCCATTGAAAACTACGCGCTGGACGAGCAGGTTGGCTATTTGTTGCGACTGGCCAACCAACGCCACGCGTCGATTTTCCAGTCGCATACGTTGGAAGGATTAACGCCTACACAGTTTGCAGCGCTGATCCGCATCGCCGAACTGGGTAAATGCTCACAAAACCGGCTGGGGCGGCTGGCGGCGATGGACGTGGCAACGATCAAGGGAGTCGTCGACCGGCTGCGTCAGAAAGGGCTGACGATCATCGAGCCTGACCCGGACGACAAGCGGCGAACACTGATTTCCCTGTCCCCTGAAGGCGAGGCCTTGGTCGCGCGAATGAAGGACATCGGCCAGAAGATCACCAACGAAACCCTCAAGCCGCTGACCGCAGCCGAGCAGCGCAATCTGATCCGGATTCTGCGCAAGATCTCATGATCTGACTGGTCGTTTGGCCGAGGCTTTTTCCAGTTGCAATTCAGACCGCGAGAACCGGATTGGCGTGCGCAAACCAGGCACACCCTCAGGGGTGATCTGCATCCCGCGATGTTGGATCTGCGGATCATTCAACGCCTCTTGCACGGAATTGATAGGACCACCTGGCACACCATGTTTTTCAAGGGCCGATAACAGATCGGTTTTTGGCCATCCGAGGCAGGCTTGCGTCAGAGCTTCGGCCAGAACGGTGCGGTTTGCGACCCGGTCCGCATTCGACAAGAAACGTGCGTCATCAATCAATTCCGGCAAGTCAAGTATTCCGCAAAGACTTGCAAATTGCCGGTCATTTCCACAGGCAATGATGATGTGACCATCCGCCACCGGAAACACCTGATACGGTACGATGTTGGGATGCGCATTCCCCAAACGCGTCGGACACTGGCCCGAGGCAAGATAGTTCATCGCCTGATTGGCCAGAACACCGGTCATGCAATCCAGCAGGCTCAGATCCACATGCTGGCCAAGGCCAGAGCGTTCCCGTTCAGCCAGTGCAGCCTGAATACCGATCACCCCATAAAGGCCAGTAAAGATATCGGCAAATGCGACACCGATCTTTTGCGGCTCTCCCTCTGGGTCGCCGGTCAGGTCCATAATGCCGCTCATGCCTTGTATCAGAAAATCATAACCGGCCCGATGGGCATAGGGCCCGTCCTGCCCGAACCCGGTGACCGAAGCATAAACCAGCCGAGGGTTGATCTGCTTGACGCTGTCATAGTCCAGACCAAATTTTTTCAGTCCGCCGACTTTGAAGTTTTCGATCAGAACATCCGCATCCCGGATCAGTTTTAGCAACTGATCCCTGTCGCCCTCTTCCCGGAAATCCAGCGCAATGCTGTCTTTTCCCCGGTTTGCTGAATGAAAATAGGCAGCAGTTTTGTCACCATCACGCTCAATGAACGGCGGTCCCCATTTGCGGGTGTCATCTCCGTCCGGACTTTCGACCTTGAGCACTTCGGCCCCCAGATCGGCCAACGTCTGTCCGATCCATGGCCCGGCCAGAATCCGCGCCAGCTCAATCACTTTCAAACCTTGCAATGGTGTGCTCATAGCCTGAACCTTTCAAAAAAATCCCCAGAGGTTCAAGACCTCCGGGGGAACTACTGGGAGTATTTCGTGTTAGCTGACGACTTGTGGCAACCGAGTGGCAGGCGGGGTGTTTCGGCTGCGCTCCGAACGCACGATGCCATCGATGATCGTCATTCCAACGCCCGGCAGATTGCCCAGTTGCACGGATTCGAGAATGTTCTTGCCCGGTGCGTGCTGCGCCTGATCCATCAGGACAAAATCGGCACAATACCCTTTCTCAATCAAGCCCGTACCCAGTTCGCGTTGCCGCGACGTGTTGCCATTACCAAAGCAGAACGCAATCTCGGCTGGGACATTGCCCAGGGACGACAACATCGCGACCATCCGCATGATGCCCAGCGGTTGCACACCTGACCCTGCGGGGCCGTCGGTGCCCAGAATAATCCGGTCCATCTGTTTTAGTTCGCGCGCGGTGTTCAGCGTCAGGAGGGCTGCGCGTTCGTTCCCGTTGTGCACGATTTCCAATCCTGCGGTGCAGCTTTCGCACAGACACACGATCTGATCGTCGGGCAGTGCGGAATGACCGCCATTGATGTGCCCGATAACGTCTGTTCCTGTTTCCAGCACCATATCCGCATCAATCAGGCCAGAACCGGGAATAGAAGGACCGCCGGTATGGATTGTGGATTGAATTCCATATTTCCGCGCCCAGTCGACCATCTGCTTCGCGGTCTTTCCGTCCTTGACAGTACCCAGGCCGACCTCACCCAGCAGCGTGACGCCGGCATCAGCCATCTCCTTGAAGTCTTCCTCGACCATGCCGTGTTCGATCACTGGGGCACCGGCATGAACCTTAACGCCCGAAGGGCGGAAGTTCTCGTACCAACGCTGTGCGGCAATCGCCATCGCCTTGAGACCTACAACATCCTTGGGCCGCCCTGGCATGTGCACCTCTCCGGCGGAAATCAGAGTGGTCACGCCACCGTGCAGCGTCGAGTCGATCCAGTGAAGCTGTTGTTGGCGCGGGGTATAATCCCCCACCACCGGATGAATATGGCTGTCGATCAAGCCCGGTGCCAGCGTGACGCCATTGGCGTCCACCACCGTTTCCGCGCCTTCGGTGTCCAGGTCTTTTTCATAACCCCACTCGGAAATCTTGCCGTCGACTGCGATCAGGCAATCTGCCTCCAGAATCGGCTCCTCCATCTTGCCTGACAACATGAGCCCGATGTTTCTGATGACCAGTTTTTCTGCCATTCCGCCCTCCCGATACGTTCCGGATATCGTTAGCACACTAACTTGTTTCGATATTTGGTCAAGAGCTGAACGTTTGAAATATTCGTTAGTATAGAAACGTATTGACAGCCGAGAAAATCTCATAGTACTCATTCGTATACTAACAATTAGGCGACCACATGACCTACGTCGTTACCGAAAACTGTATCAACTGCAAATTTACTGACTGTGTGGAGGTCTGCCCCGTGGACTGTTTCTACGAGGGTGAAAACACACTGGTCATTCATCCCGACGAATGCATCGACTGCGGCGTCTGCGAACCGGAATGCCCGGCCGACGCAATCCGCCCGGACACCGAGGACGGGATGGGAAAGTGGGTCGAGCTAAACGGAAAGCTTGCCGAAACCTGGCCCGTAATCACCGAAAAGAAAGATCCCCTGCCTGACGCTGACGAATGGAACGGCAAGGAAGGTAAGCTGGCGCATTTTTCAGAAGTCCCGGCAGAATAGGAGACCAAAATGTCATTGGACACCTCACCCAAAACTGAGTTTCCCGTTCCGGCGGGCGTCTTCGCCCAAACCGTGACTGAAGTGAAGCACTACACCGATCGGCTGTTTAAGTTCCGCATCACGCGTCCTGCTTCGTTCCGGTTCCGATCTGGTGAATTCGTCATGATCGGCCTGCCCAACGCGGAAAAGCCCGTGTTCCGCGCCTATTCCATCGCATCGCCTAGTTGGGATGAAGAGATCGAGTTCTACTCGATCAAGGTTCCCGGCGGCCCACTGACCGAACACCTGCAGAAAATCCGCGAAGGCGACACGATTTTGATGCGCAAAAAGCCCACCGGCACATTGGTCAATGACGCCCTGTTGCCGGGCAAACGACTGTGGATGTTCTCGACTGGCACCGGCATTGCACCTTTTGCGTCGCTGATCCGCGACCCCGAAACCTATGAGAAGTTCGACGAAGTGATCCTGACTCATACCTGCCGCGAAAAAGGTGAGCTGGACTATGGCAAGGACCTTGTCGCAGCGCTCAAATCTGATCCGCTGGTTGGCGAGCTGGCACAGAATTTGCGGCACTATTGCACCCTGACGCGTGAGGACTATCCGTTCAAAGGCCGGATCACCGATCTGATGGCATCCGGCAAAGTGTTCGATGATCTGGGCCTACCGCCGATCTCACCTGAAACGGATCGCGGGATGATCTGCGGCTCGATGGCGATGCTGCAGGATACTAAAGCCGCGCTCGAAGGGTTCGGGCTTGAAGAAGGCGCAAACAACAAACCCGCTACTTTCGTGGTCGAACGCGCCTTCGTGGATTGACCAACCGGGGCATTGCCCCGCCCGACACCGGGATCCGGTGAAACGCTCTCACACCGGATTCCGCGTGTCTTGGGACTTACTGATTGTCCCGCTTTCCTGTCTTGTTTAGAAACGCCTCCATCCCTGCCCGCGCCTCGGGAGAGGATTGGGCAATTGCCGCCGCCAGGCTTTCGGTAAAGAAGCCATCGCTGGCCGACATGTCGTTAATGCGCGTGATCGCTTGCATCATCATGTAATTGGATAACGGAGCGTTCTCGGTCACGCGTCGGGCCAGTTCCATCGCCTTGTCGAACACAGTTCCGTCCGGCTCAACATAATGCGCCAGCCCCAACTGCAAGCCTTCGTCCGAGCCATAGCGGCGACCCGTCAGCATCATCTCCATCATCCGGCTGGCCCCGATGATCCGGCCAACACGAACGGTTGCGCCCCCGCCGACAAAAATCGCTCGGCGTCCCTCGGGCAGTTCATAAAACGTATCCCGCTGTGACACCCGAATGTGTGCGGTCATGGCAAGCTCCATCCCGCCGCCCAGGACACCGCCGTTCATTGCGGCGACGACTGGCACCCGGCCATACTCGATCTTGTCGAAGATCCGATGCCACAGGCGGCATTCGTGCATCGCCCCCGCCGCATCGCGCATCGAATGCTCTAACAGGTCTAACCCGGCGCAGAAATGCTGGCCCGAACTGCGGATCACGACCGCGCCGACCCCATCCGGCAGAGTGTCGAAATAGTGCTCAATCTCGAACAGCAGCCCGTGATTGATCGCATTGAACTTGGCGGGCCGATCCAGCGTCAGAATTCCGATCGCGCCGTCTGTTTCTGAGGTTATATGTGTGTAGTCCATAGCAAAGCCTTACTTGGGTTCCAGACGGATCGCGCCGTCCAAACGCACGCATTCTCCGTTCAGCATGGTGTTTTCGATCATATGTCCCGCCAGCCGCGCGAATTCCGCAGGCTGCCCAAGACGCGGGGGAAAGGGAACCTTGGCGCCCAAACTGTCTTGAAACTCTTGCGGCAGCAAATCCATCATCGGAGTCGAGAAAATGCCCGGAGCTATTGCCATCACCCGCACCCCCGAGCGTGCGAATTCCCGCGCGGCTGGCAGGGTCAGGCTAGCCACTCCACCTTTTGATGCTGAATAGGCCGCCTGTCCGATCTGCCCCTCAAATGCCGCCGCTGATGCGGTGTTTATGATGATGCCCTTCTCGTTATCCTCGAGCGGTTCGTTCTGCATCATTCTTTCAGCAGCCAAACGCATGACGTTGAATGTGCCAATCAGGTTGATCTGAACGGTTCGTGCAAATGCTTCAAGCGAGGCCGGGCCGTCGCGCCCGACGATCCGCTCTCCGTGAGTGACCCCAGCGCAGTTGACGACGATGCGCGGCGAACCATTCGCGGCAATCGTGGCGTCCAACGCTGCCGTCACCTCGCCCTCGCTTGTCACATCGCAAGGCGCAGCAACAGCGCCCAGACAGGCGGCCACCTCCTCCAGTTTGTCCCCCGGCAAGTCGAACAGCGCAACTTCCGCCCCGCGCGATGCAAGATACTCCGCAGTGGCATATCCCAATCCCGAAGCACCCCCCGTCACGATTGCAGATACGTTTTCGATTCTCATTTCCTGTCTCCATGTGCAATTCGGGCGCAGTGACGCAACGAAATCAGGCCGCAAACTTGCGAGAATTCCTGCGGCATCTTATCCCTCAGATTCATCATTAGTGAACGATCAATAATACATTTGCATACTAACAAATTTTTGGATAGCCTGATTTTATAAGCCGCACCGTCAGTGACCGGGTGACAGAGGGAGGACAAATGAACATTTCGGCCCAGCAAAGCGACGAAACCGCAATGCGATCAGAAAAATTCGCGCCAGCTAGGGTATTGCGCGAAGATTTGGGCGATGGTGCCTTTGTGCTGCGCAGTCCATACCCGCTGCAAATGGACGTTCAGTGCGCCTCTGAATACCTGGAACGCTGGGCTGAAACGACGCCAGATCACCTGTTTCTGGCAGAGCGCGGCGCGGGCGGAAACTGGATCGGCGTTACCTATGACGAAGCCTTGGCGCAAGCCCAAGCATTGGCTTCGTTTCTTCTGAATAAGGGCCTGAGCAAAGACCGCCCGCTGTTGATTCTGTCGGGCAATTCTGTTCGCCATGGCCTGCTGATGCTGGCCGCCATGCACGTGGGTATACCCGTCGTGCCCGTCTCTGTCCCCTACTCACTGTTCGACGAGTCGCTGGCCAAATTGCGCCACATCGTCCAGACCACCAATCCCGGCATGGCCTATGCCGACGATGCCGAAAGCTTTGCCCGGGCATTTGAATTTCTCGCCTCGGAAGGCATCGAACAGCTGTCGGACAACGGCGCGCTGACCTTTGAGCACGCACTGGAAACCGATACGGACGCACAGGTTGCCGAAGCGCGGGCCAAAGTGGGTCATGACACGATGGCCAAGATCCTGTTCACCTCGGGCTCGACCGGGTTGCCCAAAGGGGTCATAGTCACGCAACGCATGATGTTGGCCACGCAAGAAGCGGTGGTACAGATTTGGCCGTTTCTGGAAAATGCCCCGCCGATAGTGGTGGATTGGCTGCCCTGGAACCACACGTTCGGCGGCAATTTCAACTTCAACATGATCCTGCGCAATGGCGGCAGTTTCTATGTCGATGATGGCAAACCGGTACCGGGCGAGATTGAAAAGTCGATCCGCAATGTGCGCGACGTCTCTCCGACCCTGTTCTTCAACGTCCCACGCGGTTTTGACATGCTGCTGCCCGTCCTGCGCGAGGATGCCGCCTTTCGCAGTGCCTTTTTCAAACGGCTCGACCTAATCTTTTTCTCGGGTGCCGGACTGCCGGATCACCTTTGGGAAGGCCTCGAACCGTTGGGGGTTCAGGAACGGGGTGAGACAATTCCGTTTGTCAGCGCCTGGGGCCTGACTGAGGCGATGATGGCAACGTGCGTGCACTTCCCCATAGACAAGGCGGGCGTGATCGGAGTGCCGGGGCCCGGATCCGAGCTGAAGTTTCTGCCCAATGGCGGCAAACTGGAAATGCGGGTGCGTGGTCCGCATGTGACAACCGGCTACCTGAACAACCCAGAAAAAACCGCCGAGGCCTTCGATGACGAGGGGTACTTCCTGACCGGTGACGCGGGACGGCTGCAAGACCCCCAAGACCCCTCGAAGGGCATCGTTTTCGACGGGCGCATTTCTGAGAATTTCAAGCTGATGACGGGCACCTGGGTCGCTGTCGGCAATCTGCGCGTGGCCTTGTTGCAGGCGCTCAGCCCGATTGCCTCGGACGCCGTTATCACCGGCCATGACCGGACCGAGATTGGCGCATTGGTGTTTCTCAACGCGGATGAGTGCAAAGCCCTGACCGGGCGTGATGACACTCTGGCAGGTTATGCAGACGATCCCGCAGTACGCGCCTTCATCGCCGAACGGCTGGTTGCATATAACGCCGGGCAAACCGGCAGCGCCACGCGGGTCAAACGGGTTCGGATTGAGCGCGACGCCCCCTCGGTCGAGAAAAACGAAATCACAGACAAAGGTTACATCAATCAACGCCTTGCGCTGGAGCTGCGCGCCGAGGCGGTGACAGCGCTCTATGACGGGGCAGAAGATGTAATCATATCCGGAAAGGCCAAATCGTGATCGACTATACTGCCTCAGAGGCCGAAATTGCCTTTGTCCTGAAACATATCGGTCAACCGGAGCGCCTGCCGGGTTGGAGCGACGATCTGGCCGAAGCCGTGATCTTCACACTCGGCCGGTTTATCAACGCCGAGATCGCCCCGCTGGACAAAATTGGCGAAGAACAAGGCGCACGGCTGGAAAATGGCCGGGTGCGGATGCCGCCGGGCATGGTTGCGGCCTACAAACGCTATGCCGATGCCGGATGGCCCGGTCTTTGCGCCCCCGAAGAGTATGGCGGGCAAGAGCAGCCACACGTTCTGGGTGCGGTACTGGCGGATATGCTGGCTGGTGCGTGCATTTCCTATGAAATGGTGCTGAGCCTGGCCCAGGGCTGTATCCGAACGGTAAATGCCTCAGGCAATGAGGATCAAAAAGCACGTCTTTTGCCGCCGCTGATCTCGGGTGAATGGATGGCTTCGATGTGTTTGACCGAGCCGGATGCCGGATCGGATCTGGGCCAGATCAAGACCTTGGCGACGCCGGACGAGAATAGTTACACGCTCAGCGGCAACAAGATTTTCATCTCGGGCGGCGATCATGACTACACCGACAACGTTCTGCACCTGGTCCTGGCCCGTACACAGGGCGCAGCACCGGGGGTACGAGGCCTGAGCTTATTTGCCTGCCCCGCCGTTTTGCGGGACGGTACTCGCAACCACGTCCAAACCGTTAGAATAGAAGAGAAGATGGGGATGCACGCTTCGCCCACCTGCCAGATGGCCTTTGATGGCGCGCAGGCCGAATTGCTGGGTGAAGAGGGCAAGGGCCTTGCCGCCATGTTCACCATGATGAATGCCGAGCGTCTGGACGTGGCCCTTCAGGCTGTGGGTCAGATGGATGTGGCTTTTCAACGCGCCCGGATCCATGCTGCGGGGCGCCGCCAGGGCACAACGACAGAAGGCATTGCACGGATTACCGAACACGGTGATGTCCAGCGGATGTTGTTGGATATCTATGCCTACACGATGGGGTGTCGGGCGATGGTCTATCGCACCTTTGTGGACATGGATCTGGGGGCCGATCAGGGCTTGCTGGATATCCTCACCCCGACCTGCAAGGCGTTTGCGACCGACGCGGTCAATGCAGCCTCAAGTCAGGCTGTGCAAATCCACGGTGGCTACGGGTTCTGTAAAGAGTACCGCGTGGAACAAATCATGCGCGACAGCCGTATCATGGCGATTTACGAGGGCACCAATGGCGTTCTGGCCACAGGTGTTGCCCGCCGCGCGATCCGGACGAACAACGGCGCAGCTGCGGACGCTTTTGCCGAACTGGTTTCAACTGGCCCTGGCTCGATGGAACTGGCCGACGCAATCGACGCCTGGAAAGCGGCCACTCAGGCAATGCAGACGTGCGCTGACATTGGGCCTTCGGTCTCGGACTATATGCGCCTGACCGGGCTGGTTTACTTTGGACGGGTCTGGGCCGATCTTGAAGCCGCCGCAGAAGACGCCCCAGAACCCGAATTGTTGCGCGCAGCAGCCGCGCATGTCCGCGCCCGTATCCTGCCCGAAGCCGGGCTGCTGCGCCACCGCATCCTCAATCCTGAACCCACACATTCTGCGGCGATCTTTGCTGCCTGAAAACCAAGGACGACGAATGACTGACTTTACCCTCCCCGAAGCCAGCCCGCAGGCCGACGCGGCGTTCCGCGCAGGACTTGCGGCGGGCAAATTTCTGATCCAACGCTCCAAAACAACAGGCGAGTATAACTTCTACCCACGCGCCCTGTCGCCCACCACAGGCGCAGATGATCTGGAATGGGTCGAGGCCAGCGGCAAGGGCACCGTCTATACCTCGACGATCATTCGCCGCCCAGAGAAATTCGGCGGAGACATCAACAATGTGCTGATCGATCTGGACGAAGGCCCGCGGATGTTCAGCCGCATCGTCGATGTGGACAACGAAGCGATCACCATCGGCATGAAAGTGCAGGCCGTGGTGATGACACCCGATTTCGGACCCAACGCAAAATCCGGCGAACCGGCTGTGTTTTTCAAGCCCGCGGAATAAGGAAACAAACATGGCACATGCACTTCGCGGTAAATCCGCAATCGTCGGCAAAGGCTATTGGGGCTTGGGCAAAACACCCAATACCTCACCCATGGAGCTGATAGCCAAAGCCACACAGAATGCGCTGACTGACGCTAGCATGGACCTGTCCGAAATCGACGGCGTCTGCGGCGGCACCTTCTACCACTTCTTCCCCACCCTCTCGATTGCCGAGTATCTTGGGATCAAACCAACCTGGGCAAACTCGGACATGGTTGGGGGGTCGTCCTTCATGTCCTATCTGGTCGAAGCGACGATGGCGATACAGGCGGGCCTGTGTAGGAACGTTCTGATTTGCTATGGATCGAACGCGAAATCTGCGCGTGATCTCAATGGCCTGATCGAAACTCCGCAATGGGAACGCGCCTATGAGCCGATGGTTCCGGTGCCGGGGTATGCCTTTACCGCGCAGCGCTACATGCACGAGTTCAACGTGCCTAAGGAACATTTTGGGCACGTCGCCATTTCCGCCCGGAAATGGGCGCAACTGAACCCTGACGCCACGATGCGATCCGATCTGACGATGGAGGAATACCTGAACTCACCGATGGTGGCCGATCCTCTGGCCGTTCTGGATTGCTGCCTGATGTCCGACGGCGGGGCCGCGATCATCGTCACTTCGGCCGATCGCGCCAAGGACTATCAGGAAAAACCCGCCTATTTCCTGGGTGGCGGCAACGCGATTTCGCATCGCGAGATCAGCCAAGCCGCGACACTGACCACGACTTGCGCCGCCGAAAGCTCGAAACGTGCCTTTGAAATGGCCGGAATCTCCACCAAGGACGTGGACGTGGTTGAACTCTATGACGCCTTCACCATCAACACGCTGCTGTTCCTCGAAGACATGGGCTTTGTGAAAAAGGGGGAGGCCGGAGCCTTTGTCGCCGATGGCAACATCGCACCGGGCGGGTCGCTGCCGGTCAACACCAATGGCGGTGGTCTCAGCTGTGTTCACCCGGGCATGTATGGTCTGTTCTGCCTGATCGAGGCTGTAACCCAGATCAGGGGCGACGGCGGAGACCGTCAGATCAACAACGTGAACATTGCCATCGCGCATGGCAATGGCGGGACATTCTCGAACGAATTCACCACCGTTCTGGGCAGCGAGGCGGCGCTTTAAACTACAAGGCTATGGTGTCGAAACGACGCTGCTGGTTTCAACGAAGCAACGACCGCATAACCAACGGCAACCCGCTACAAAAATGGCGGGTTGTTTTATGGGGACGAAACGCAAAAACGCCGCCACATACCCACTGTCCGAGCCTGATGCTTAGCCGGTTTTGGGTAGACGTCGGTGCGTAATACTAAGCCGCCATTGACAAACACACGGGTGGATATGCAAAAAAGCAGTATGACCGACAACAACACCAAGTTCAAGACGTATTACGGCCGCCTCGACTGAGCGCGGTGAACTTCTTTTTTGCCGCCGTATGGTGGCACAGATGTTGGCTCCTGCGGCGGATGGGGGCCTCAGATGACACGAAACTTCCTTCCATTTCGCACCAGTTTCGGAGTGATACGGGCCGCGCGACCTGCGGATATCGAACGCATTTGCCAAATGGTCAGACAGTTGGCCGCACATCATGGTGATACCCCAACCCTTACAAGGGAAGATCTCGCTCGTGACCTGTTCGGTGAACAGCCTTGGATCACGATCCTTGTCGCTGAGATGGGCGGCAAGCTGATTGGATACGCGGCGATGTGCGGATTGATCAGGTTACAGTTTGGGGCTCGGGGAATGGACTTGCATCATCTGTTCACCGAGGCGGACTTTCAGAGTCGCGGCGTGGGGCAGAGCCTAATCGAAGCCTGCAAGCTCGAAGCGACGGCACTGTCATGCCGCTACTTGGCGGTCGGCACCTATCCAGACAACCATGAAGCTCAGACGTTCTATACGTCACTTGGGTTCGAACGCAGAGATGCACATCCACCGCGTTTCTTTATCCAAATTGCCCCGTGATTGTCTGAGTTGCGCTCGAAATGGTCATCGGGCAAGTAGGATACCTGCGAACGTGGCAAAACAGGCGGCGCAAAGGGTAACGAAGCGCAGACTATAGGCCAATGGCTACCAAACAAGGGCCAGAGAACCCGCCCTTGTTTCTCTAATCAGACTTTATCCGGCGATCAGGAAAACGCCTTGATCACCTTGGCGTAGTTGTCGAGCATCTCAAGCTCTTCTTCCTGAGTGAAGTATCCGACGTGGTGCCAGACCACGAACTCCTCGGTACCGTATTTCTCTTTCAGCGCGCCGACCTGATCGATTACCTGATTGACTGTGCCTTTCCAGACGCGGCCCATGGGTACGTGATAGGGCGGCGCGTTGTAGGCAAAATTGAATAGCTCTTCGAAGTCACGGTAATGCTGTTCCGCCTGTGCTTCGGTTGTACCGATTGTCAGGTGGCCGCCCAATACCAGCGTGTTTCCTACGGTCAGATCGGTATGGCCGTGATGATGCGCCTCTTTCAGATAGATCGGCATGGTCATGTCCATGAACTCGTCCCTGGACACGAACGAGACCAGCTTGGCACCTTCCTTGGCCCAGAACTTGGCCGTTTCCATGGACCACGAGAACGGCACGTAGAGCGGCGGGAAATCGCGCCCGTCGGTCCGTTTGCGAGGACGCGGGACAATGCCCATCTTGCGCAAAGTACCGTTGTCGTCGACCGCGCCTTCGCCGCCATATTTTGCGGTCGGGGGGAAGGGCCATGTGATATTGTCAACCGGGATGTTCCAGAACTCGCCATGATGGCTGAACGTTTCATTGGTCCAGGCTTTTTTCACAACGGCCCAGCTTTCTTCCATCAGCCGGCGGTTCCGGGCATCTTCCTTGGACCGGTCGGATTGAGTGGTGGTTATGTCGAGATGCTGTGCCAGCGAATTCAGCCAGCGCGGCGTGTTGCCTCGGACAAAGCCACAGAACAATCGCCCACCGGACATGTGGTCGATCATTGCCATATCCTCGGCCAAACGCATTGGATGGTGGGCCGTCAGCGCCATACCCACCTGCCCCACCATCAGGTTCTTTGTATTCGCCGCGATGTGCATGTTCCACAGTAGCGGATTGGTTGTGGTCTCGATCCCTTCGACCTGAAAATGATGCTCGGTCATACAAAAGCCCGCATAACCGTTTTCGTCGGCGAATTTCATCTGTTCGGTTGTCCGCTCCAACAGCGTTTCATACCGATCCGGATCCGACCCCGGCAGCACGACATCTTCGCCTTTTGAACGCATATAAGGTTGGACAAGGATATGGTTTTCATGGCTTTGCCTTAAGTTAGTTATCGTTCACTAACTTTTATTGCCCACCCTTACCGCCTGACTTGATTTGAATCAAACAACGCAAAAAGGGCGCCCTGTTTCCAGAACGCCCTTCAGCGCCGCTGACTGTGAAGAAGGAGGAGTTACAGACAGCGATCAGCCCGACAAACAACGCCGGGTTCACCGGCTTGCATGATCATTTCGTGGCTAACCGCACGAGGCAGCGCGCGGGCCATGAAAGCGCGCGCTGCATCTACCCGATCCGCATAGTAGTCAGGCGACTGGTCGCCGAATGCAGCCTTTGCCACCCGGGCGATCCGCGCGGACATCCAGGCCGACAGGCTTAGCGCCACAATTTCCAAATAGTCGCATGCCCCAGACAGCACATCGCCTTGCGCCGCCCCCAACACCCAGTCGGTTGAACGACCAAGCCGTGTTGCCGCTTCACGCAAGTGGGACTCGACATCAGAGAGATCAGGGCTCAGTTTGCCCGCTTCATCCAACATGTCGGCGATCAGCCCCTTGATGACTGCACCATTGTCGCCGCGCACTTTACGCATGACAAGATCCCGGGCCTGAACGGCGTTTGTACCCTCGTAAATCTCGGTAATCCGAACGTCGCGCACCAATTGCTCAACGCCGTAATCCTTGATGAACCCATGACCGCCGTGCATCTGCACAGCCTCGTTCGCCATGCGCGAGCCCATGTCCGACAGATAGGATTTAATCACCGGGGTCAGCAGTGACAGCCGCGTATCTGCTTCTTCGCGCAGTTCAGGGTTGTCGCCACGATGCGCCGCATCCAGCAGACCCGCGCCAAAATAGGCCAATGCTCGGGCTGCGTCCATCTCACCCCGTGCGGTCAGCAGGCGACGGCGCACATCCGCATGGGCGATCAGCGGATCGGCGGGACCGCTTGGGTTCAGAGGTTCCCCGTCCGCGCGGCCTTGGAGACGTTCATGGGCGTAAGCCGTTGCCGTCTGCACCGCAGCCTCGGCCACGCCCAACCCCTGCAAGCCAACCGACAGGCGCGCGGCGTTCATCATCACGAACATTGCGGCCAGACCTTTGCCTTCTTCACCGACGATCCAAGCCTTTGTGTCCTCGAAGGAAATGGCGCAAGTGGGTGAACCGTGGATGCCCATTTTATTTTCGATCCCGGCTATGGTGATCGTATTGCGTTGATCCGTCGTGTTGTTGTCTGCGTCCAGCATGTATTTCGGCGCCAGAAACAGCGACAACCCACGCGGTCCCGGTTGAGCGCCTTCGACCCGGGCCAGGATCAGGTGGGCGACGTTTTCCGACATGTCGTGATCGCCCCAGGTGATGAAGATCTTGTTGCCGGTAATGGCGTAAGATCCATCGTCGCAGCGCACCGCCTTGGTCCGGATCAGGCCCAGATCGGTGCCGCAATGCGGCTCGGTCAGGTTCATCGTCCCGGCCCAGTTTCCTGACGCCAGCTGCGGGCAATAGACCGCCTTCTGTTCGTCCGAGCCATAGGCCATCAGGGCCTCGACCACGCCGAAGTTCAACTCGTGGATCAGAGCGAATGCCAGATTGGTTCCGGCCATCCCCTCGCGCAACGCTGCATGAAGGACAAAGGGCAGTTGTTGGCCGCCGAACTCCTCCTCCAACGCCAGCGCGTTCCAACCGTCTTCGCAGAACACCTTATAGGCGTCGCCAAAACCAGGCGCGGCATAGACTTGACCGTCTTCAAGCCGCGCGCCGGGACTGTCCCCCGCTTCGTTACAGGTGGCAAGGTTATCGCGCACGAAGCCGTTGATCGCGTCAACGACAGCAAAGAACGTTTCCTTGTCGCAATGCTCGTACCCCGGCAATGCCAGAGTCTTGTCGAGGTCCAGCACCTCGTCCAACAGAAAGGTAATGTCCCGCTGCGGGAGTTGATAGTCCATTCCTAGAATCCCTCAGTTTTTCAGCGGCTTACCAGTGGTCATAGTGTGACGCATCCGCTCGATGGTCTTGTCCTGCCGGATCAGGCGCATCATGCCGTCGGCTTCCAGTTTGTGCAGTGCCTCTTCATCCAAAGTACCGCCGTTCCCACCGGCCAATACATGCGCCGTCTCGCGGGCGATTTCGACCGTGTAGGGCGCGTCGGGCATGGCATCAGCCAGGGCGGCCAGCTTCGGCTCCAGCGCGGCTTTGATTGCGGCGGCATTCAGTGTGATTTCGGCCCTGGGCGCAGGCTGGTAACCATCGGCCAGCGCCAGCGCTGCCGCCTTTGCCTCGGCCAGCAGGCGGTCGCGGTTCATTACCACTCCGTCGGTCGCCCTAAGGTATCCCGCATGCTGCGCCATCGGAGCAGAGCCGGTCATCAATGCCACCGAGATCACATCGAATGCAGCCTGAGCCCCTTTGACCGGGTCACCCAGTTCTGCCGTTTTACGCAACAATAGCGCCGTTGTGCCACCCCACGCGGGCAGTAGGCCAACGTTGGCCTCAACCAATCCAATATTGCTTTCGAGCGCGGCCATAACCCGATCCGAGTGCATCAGAATTTCACAGCCGCCGCCCAAAGCCAGCCCACATGCGGCTGAGACCACAGGAAATGGCGCATACTTGATCTTGCGCATCGTGGCCTGACCGATGGCCAATTGCCCTTCGACGAGATCCAGTTCCCCGCCATCGGCACGATCCAACGCCTTTTTCAGGTTCGCACCCACCGAGAAATGGTTGCCGTCTGACCCAATGACCATTGCCTTGAAGGCGCGGTCAACCACGTCCAGAGCCTCGCTGACGCCGGTCATCACCTGATCGTCCAAAGCTGCGTTGGGCGCGGTGATCGTCAGCAAAGCAACGCCATCACCCATATCCCGCAGAGACACGGCCTCGGTCTTAAACACGGGGGCCTCCGTCAGGTCCGAGGCGAAGATCACTCCCGGTCCACGCGGCACTTCCGCCTGCTCGCCTGAAGGCAGCAGCACCTTACGGTTACGGCCCAATCCCGAGTAAATCCCGTCACGCTCGGCCGCAAGCGCCAGCAGCGGCGGCACATCCTGACCTTCGGCCTTCAGCCGGGCGACAATCTTGTCTGCACCGATCTTGTCGATCAGCTTGAAAGGACCCATGCGCCAGTTGTACCCAAGCTCCATTGCCGCATCGATATCGGCCGGGTTCGCGGTGATTTCGGGCACGCAATAGGCCGCATATGACAGCGTCGGCCCCATGACGGCCCAGGCATAGTCCGCCAGCCGATCGCCGGCTTGATCAATGAAGTCGACGCCGAAACTCTTGGGCAGGTCAGGTCCCTTGGCCTGTGCGCGATAGTCCAGCGTCGCCAGATCGACCGCCTCAGCCATGGGTTTGCCGTTTTCGTCCTCTGATCGTCGATAGAACCCTGCTCCAGCCTTGCGACCCGCCAACCCCTCGGCGGCCAACTGGTCGAACAGCTCCATACCCTCGGTGTGAAGTTGCTGTGGGTCATCGGCTTCAAGCAGGTTGCGCATGGAAAGGCGCGACTTGCCCATCAGGTCGATACCGATCAGATCCATCAATGCAAAAACGCCCGTTCCGGGCACACCGAAAGGCCAGGCCAGGACCGTGTCAGCCTCTTCCACTGTGATGCCACGGGCCACAGCCTCGCGGGCGGCGGCGTTCATCCACAAACCACCCAGTCGGTTGGCAATGAATCCCGGGCGGTCGTTACAGGGCACGACGGTCTTGCCCAAGCGCTCGTCGCTAAATGCACGGGCACGTTCCGCAGCCACCGGATCGGTGTCCGGTCCGGTGACCAGTTCGATCAAGCGCAAGTAACGCGGCGGGTTGAAGAAATGCACGATCACAAAGCGTTTACGCAGAGCTTCGTCCATCTGACTTACCAGATCGACCAGCGGGATGGTCGAGGTGTTCGAGCTCAGCAACGCGTCGTCTCGCAGGTAGGGCGCGATTTTCGCATACAGCGCGTGTTTGATGGCGAGGTCTTCCAGAACCACTTCGACGACCCAGTCACAGTCGCGCAGCTGATCCAGATCATCCTTGAGATTGCCCGCCGTTAGCCTCGCCGCGTAGGCAGGATCCGCCAGCTGGGGCGCGCGACCCTTGGTCATGCGCGCGATGGCACCCTTGGCCAGCATCGAGCGGTTTTCGGCATCGTTGGGCACGATATCCAGCAGGACCACATCGGCACCTGCATTGGCGAAATGCGCGGCGATCCCCGCCCCCATCACACCCGAGCCGATAACGGCGACTTTGTTGATAGCGCTCATTTATAGAACCTCGAACAGGCCAGCCGCACCCATACCCCCGCCAATGCACATGGTGGCGACAATGTATTTCGCGCCGCGCTTCTTGCCCTCGATCAGCGCATGGCCGACCATGCGGGTGCCCGACATGCCATAGGGGTGGCCCACCGAAATCGCACCACCATCCACATTCATAATCTCATTCGGGATGCCCAGCTTGTCACGGCAATACAGCGCCTGAGACGCAAAGGCCTCGTTCAGTTCCCACAGGCCGATATCATCCAACTTCAGCCCATTGCGTTCCAGCAGTTTCGGCACAGCAAAAACCGGGCCGATCCCCATCTCGTCTGGTTCACAGCCCGCCACTACGTAACCGACATAGCGCCCCAGCGGTTCAAGCCCGCGCTGCTCGGCCAGCTTTTCGTCCATCACCACCTGCGCCGATCCACCGTCGGACAATTGCGAGGCATTTCCAGCGGTGATCCACTTGTCCTCACCCATCACCGGAGCCAACCCGGCTAGGCTGTCCAACGTGGTCGAGGGACGGTTGCACTCATCCTGAGTCAGCGTGACTTCTTCGTAAGTGATCTCGCCAGTTTCTTTGTTCTTATTCGCTTTGGTGACTGTGATCGGAACGATCTCGTCGTCGAACTTACCAGCAGCCTGCGCCGCAGCTGTGCGCTGTTGCGACTGCAGGGCGTATGCATCCTGCGCCTCGCGGCTAATGCCATACCGTTCGGCCACGGTATCGGCGGTCTTGATCATCGGATCATAAAAACCGCGCACATTCTGGTCGAGCCAGTCTTCTTTCAGACGATAGGTGTTGTCGCGGCCCATCACCAACGAGATGCTCTCGGCACCGCCGCCGACGACCACATCACAGCCGTCCACCATCACCCGCGAACAGGCGCGTGCCAGCGCCTCAAGACCCGAGGAGCAGAAGCGGTTGATCGTCTGACCCGACGCCGTCACCGGAAGGCCCGCGCGCATGGCAACCTGACGACCCAGATTACCGCCGTTTGCACCTTCGGGGACGGCATTGCCGATGATCACGTCCTCAATTTCGGACGGATCAACACCCGCGCGTCTGACCGCTTCGGCAACAGCGTGACCACCATAGACGGCGGGATGAGTGTCATTGAAGGCGCCGCGGAAGGCTTTGCCAATAGCGGTACGGGCGGTCGAGACGATAACGGCAGAACGCATGGTAATGATCCTTGAAGGCAGAAATTAGTTGTCGGTGGGCAGCTTGTGGTCGGCGTATTGCTCGCGCAGATGCAGCTTTGAGACTTTGCCAGTGGCGGTGTGCGGAAGCTCGGCCTGGAACACCACGTCGTCGGGTGTCCACCACTTTGCGATCTGACCGTCGTAAAGCGCCAGAATATCCTCACGGGTAATCTCCGAGCCCTCGCGTTTGACCGCAACGATCAGCGGGCGTTCGTCCCATTTGCGGTGTTTGGCAGCGATACAAGCGGCCTCAAGTACATCCGGATGGCTCATGGCGATACTTTCCAGATCGATCGAGGAAATCCATTCCCCACCCGATTTGATGACATCCTTGGTCCGGTCGGTCAGGCGCAGATATCCCTTTGCGTCGATTGCGGCGACGTCACCGGTCGAGAACCAACCATCCTCGGTGAATGCATCGGCACCGGCTCCGCCCCAATAGCTGCCGGCAACCCAGTGGCCGCGCACCTGCAACATCCCAGCGGCAACGCCATCATGGGGCAATAGCTCGCCCGCATCATTAACGATGCGCATCTCAACACCATAGAGCGCGCGGCCCTGTTTGGTCTTGATCTGCAACTGCTCATCGATAGGCAGTTTGTCCTCTCCCCATTTGAGCATTGCCAGCGAGCCGACCGGCGAAAGCTCGGTCATGCCCCAACCGTGAACCACCTCGGTCTCGTGGCCTTTCTCGATCTTCTCGATCAGCGACAGAGGTGCAGCCGAACCACCCATCATTGCGCGCTTTACGGTCTTCAACCGCTCACCACGCTGGTCGAGGTATTCGTACAGTCCCAGCCAGACTGTCGGGACTCCCGAGATCATGGTGACCTCTTCGCCGTCCATCAGTTCCTGCAATGGCGCTGGGTCCATTCCCGGTCCCGGCAGAACCAGCTTGGTTCCGTTCATGATGCAGGCATATGGCAAACCCCAGGCGCAGGCGTGGAACATAGGTACTACAGGTAGAACCGCCTCGCGTGCGGTCAGAGCCAGCCATTCGCCGCCCGAAACGCCCATTGCGTGCAACACTGTACCCCGGTGGGAATAAAGCACGCCCTTGGGGTTGCCTGTGGTGCCAGACGTATAACACAGCGCCATAGCAGCGTTTTCGTCCAACTCGGGCCAGTCGTAAGTTTCGGGCTTGCCCGCAATCAGACTCTCATAGTCGCTAACCGGGGTCTTCATCTGCGGAACCTGATCCGGACCAGTCAGGCTGTACCAGCCCTGAACCGTCGGGCAACGACCAGACACCGCATCGATCAACGGTGCAAAGGTTGTGTCGAAGAACATGTGCGTGTCTTCGGCGTCGTTGATGATGAAGGCGATCTGTTCGGGGTGCAGACGCGGGTTGATCGTGTGGCAGATCGCGCCAATACAGGCGAGCGCATAATACAGCTCAAGATGCCGGTTGTTGTTCCAGGCCAGAGTCGCCACACGGTCACCCGGGCCCACGCCCAGTTCGGTCAGCGCATGTGCCAACTTCTGGGTCCGCCGCCCCATATCGGCAAAGCTGTAGCGGTCAATCGTCAGGTCCGAGTTACGCCAGACGATCTGCGCTTCGGGATGCGCGCGCATGCCATGACGGAAGATACTGATCACCGTCAGCGGCATCGTCATGATCTGGCCGGGGATTGTTGTCTTTTCAGTGCTCATTTTGCCTCCCAAATTTTTTGCCAGCATCTGCGTGGGTTACAGAGGCGCTGGTGTCATCTCTCCGATTTCCTGTTCAATCCGCCACGACATCTGTAAAACACCCAGGTCGTCGAAACGGTTTCCAACCAGTTGAATGCCGATGGGCAGCCCGTTGCGGTCCAAGCCCACAGGGATGCTGGATGCGGGTTGTTCTGTCAGGTTGAACAGGAAGGTGTTGGCCCAGCTTTCGAACGGTCTGTCGGGGTTAGATCCCGGCAGTTCGGCCGCAAAGGCTGTGTCCGGTGTCGATGGCAACAGGACAAAGTCATGGCCGTCAATTAACGCCAGGGCCCGTTCGCGCAGGGCCTGCGTGTGGTCGAAGTTCCGCTGATGCTCAACCGCCGACAATGTGCGGGCATCGTTGGTCCAGTCGCGGATAAAGGGCGTTTTTGCCTGTTCCGCCTCGGGCTGGCGCATCAGTTCGGATAGGGTTCGGATCTTGTAGAACGCCTCGGCGGGTTCCCAATCCGTTCGGCTGAACGGCGGCTTATCGAGATAGGAGGTATGAACGCCCATATCCCGCAAAACCAGCGCCGTCCGTTCGAGCGCGGTACGTACATCTTCGGCCACCGGTTCGCCCAACCCGAGCTCTGGAACAACAAGAACAGACAAGTTTTTTCGGTCGCCACGAGTCAGACGCGATACGTAATTCAACCCATCTCGTGCCAGGGCAGTGAAATCCCGAGAATCCTCGCCGGTCAAAACGTTCATATGCAGCGCGACATCACCGAAATTTCGCGCCAGCGGGCCCGCCGTTATGGCCGGGCTGTTGCACACGTAATAGGGAACCCGGCCCTGACTGGGTTTCAACCCGGCCAGCCCGCAATACGAAGCTGGCAGGCGGATCGAGCCCACGATATCGGTGCCTATCGACAAAGGCTCGATCCCGGCGGCGACACTGGCCGAAGCGCCCGAGGACGACGCGCCGGTCGTACGTGACAAATCCCAAGGGTTGCGCGTGACCCCATGTATGGAGCTGACGCCACCGGCCAGAATACCGTAGTCGCACATGGTGTTTTTTCCGAGGATGACGGCACCGGCCTCACGCATGCGAGCGATCGTGGGATGGTCGGTGGTGCTGACCGCGACCGCTCCTGCAGCGGAACCGCGATAGGCTGGCATGCCTATGCAATCCAAGGCATCCTTGACCGTCGTCGGCACACCATCGAGCGGCCCCAGCGCCTCATTATCATGCCAGCGCTGCTCTGAGGCGCGCGCAGCGTCCAGCGCGCGTTCGGCATCCAGATGATAGATCGCGTTGATCTGCGGATTGACTTCAGCAATCCGGTTCAGCGCGGCCTGCGTTACCTCGACCGGGGAAAGCTCCAGCCGGGCATAGGCCTGCACCATGGCACGCGCCGATAGTTGGAAATAAGGGGCCGTCATGGGTGAAAATTCTGGCTCGATCAGATAGGGGATCAGTCTTGGGTGCGCTGGACGTAGTAGACCTTGGCGGCGATCTTCCAGCCCTCGCCGGTGCGGACCAGCGACAGATAGTCGATAAAAAAACGCGGCTGAACGGCGCAATTGATCTTGACCATGGCCGTGTTCGGGCCTGACTGATCAATCGAGATCGTGTGACCGTAGACGGGATAGCCTTTGGACTTGGGGCTTTCGCGGCCGCCGATGACGTCTTTGTACTTGTCCAGCGTCATGTGGATATAGCTGCCATCTTCATTGGCGCAGGTCAGGTCACATTCCGGCAGGAACATCTGGTCTACTTTGGTGATGTCGCCGTCATGCAGGTTTTCGATATAGGCCTGCATCAGAGCTTCGATGTCGGCAAATGCGGTCATGGAATGTCCTCGGTCGTGAGTGTCTGGGGGTGTCGGCTGTCAGGCGGCCTTGGCGGCGAGCAGTGCCTGACGGTACCGTTTGAGGTCTTCGATCGTACCGACCTTGAGGCCGTGGCTGGCCCCAAATTCCAGCAAGTCCGGCAGGCGCGCCATTTCACCGTCATCCTTCATGATCTCGCAGATCACTCCGGCATCTCCTTGCCCCGACAACCGGGCCAGATCGACGGCGGCCTCGGTGTGGCCTTCCCGTTCCAAAACGCCGTCCGGCTTTGCCACGAGAGGGAAAAGGTGACCGGGCGAAACCAGATCAGCCGGTGATCCGGTGACTGACGCCAAAAGCGCGATGGTCCGCGCCCGGTCGCTGGCGGAGATGCCAGTGGTGGTGCCTTCCTTTGCGTCCACCGAAATGGTGAACGCCGTGTGATGCGGGTCGGTGTTCAATGCTGCCATCGGTCCCAAGCTGAACTGTTCAGCCTTTTCCGGCGGGATCGCCATGCAGATCAGACCCCGGCCAAAGCGCGCCATGAAGTTCACGGCGGCCGCGTCGGCGCAGGCGGCAGGGATCACCAGATCGCCTTCGTTCTCGCGGCTCTCGTCATCGACAAGAATAACCATCCGGCCCTTCGCGCAGTCCGCAATCACATCTTCGATAGGCGACAGCCGATAAACCTCGTGCAGGTCGAACATGTTCTTTCCCTTATCCGTTCAGAGGTTTGATGACGCCTTCGGCAAATTCGATCAGGGCTTCCTGCTCGATCTCGTCGCCGAAATAGTTCACGTGGTGCCACACGAAGAATTCGTCGATCTGATACCGTTCAGCCAGTTCGCCGACCTGATCCAGAACCTGCTGGCGCGAGCCATCCCAGACGCGACCCAGCGGCACGTGATAGGGCGGTGCGTCATAGGCCGAGAACCACAGGTTGTCGAACATCTCGCGATACTGCTGGGTCTTGGCGGGGGTCTTGCCCATCATCAGATGCGCCCCGAGTGCCAGAACATCATTGTTGGCGGTTTGCGTCAGACCGTTTTCATGCGCTGCCTGCAGGCAGTTTTCCAGGATCACCGGCATGAACTCTTCTTTGTCGGCGGTCACGAAGGACACCATCTTGGCGCCTTCCGAAGACCAGAACTTGGCGGTTTCCATCGAATACGAGAACGGCGCATACACTTTGGGGTGCGGTTTCTGCAGCGGACGAGGGACGATTCCCGATTTGCGCAGGGTCTTGTTTTCATCGACCGGGGTATCACCGCCCCACAGCTTGGTCGGGTTGAACTCCCACTCGACATTCGACGGAAAGTTCCAGAATTCGCCCTGATGCTCGGTCAGGTCATCGGTCCACAGCGATTTGATCAGGCGCCAGTTTTCATACAGCGCGCGGCGATTGCGTTGGTCGGCTTCCGACTTATCGGATTCAGCTGACGTAATGTCCAGATGCTGACCCATAGTGGCCGTCCAGCGCGGTGTGTTCCCACGCGAGAAACCAGCAAAGACACGGCCGCCGGTCATATGGTCCAGCATCGCAATGTCTTCCGCCGTCTTGATCGGGTTCATCGCGGTCAGATTCATGCCCAGCTGACCCACCGTGAAGTTCTTGGTGTGCTGTGCGATGTACATGTTCCAGAACAGCGGGTTTGTGGTGCATTCCACACCTTCGACCTGCATGTGGTGTTCGGTCAGGCAGAACCCGTCATACCCAAGCTCTTCGGCCAGAACCATCTGATCACGCAGGGTGAGCATCATCTTGTTGAACCGCGCTGGATCACGCCCGGCAAGCTGTGTGTCCTCGCCATGCTGGCGCGCGAATGGAATGGCGAGAATCTTGAACTTCATGCAGGCGTCCTCCGGTGTGTTATTGAACGTTCACTAACATTCTCACGAGGCCGGCAAATTCGTCAAGCCCCGAAATGGCTTTCCCTGCGTCGCCGGGGCACTGCGACGATTTCCAACTGGACAAGACATAAGGATTTCAACATGTTGCCTCGGGGCAAGATCCTAAGGAGGCAGGCCGGGTGTTTTTGTATTCCGCAGCGCAAGTCGATGAATTCATTAAGAAATCACAGCTGGACGGCGTATGCCTTGCACTGGCGATTGATGCGGCGCGGGAAGAGCTTAAGCGCCTGGGCGACACATTGCATCCGACTTTGATCAACACCTCGGCCACGAATCTTGCAACGCCTGGACAGGGACAGATCGAAGCCCAGGCCGTGCGTATGTCGCCAGAGGATTCGCCGCTGACGTCTTACCGTGTCTCGATTGTTCAGGCCGGTCACAAACCGGGCGAGTCCGCCACTCTGATGGAAGTGACCTGTACGTTCTCGGTTGACACCGATCTGGCGGAGACACCGAAAACTACGCAAGTTGAAAAACCCGCCCGCGCCCTGTCCGACACAGCCGAGGAGCGGCGGCGGCAAATCTTCGAAGGTGCCTGCAAGGTGATCGCCAAACACGGGTTCGGAAATGCCTCGATGCGCGAGATTGCCAAGGAATCCGGATTGTCGGTTCCGCTCATGTACAAGTACATCAAGGACAAGGACGATATCCTGCATCTGATCACCACCATGTGCATGCAGGACATCATCGATTTCTTTGATACCGGAGAGCTGTTCACCGGGCCCGCGGATCAGAACCTTGAAAAGGCGGTAGACCGGTACATCGACTACATCGGTGAGAACCGTCGTTACATCAATCTGGTCTATTCGGAAACACGCTCCATGTCTGCCGAGAACCGCGCGCGCGTATTCGATATGGAGCGCGACTTTATGGGACGCTGGAAAGGCATTCTGGATAAAGGGGTCGAGCAGAAGGTGTTCCGCCCCATGAATACGGAATTGATGGCGAACTATCTGTATTTCCTGTGCAACGTCTGGTCCCTCAGGCACTGGAGCATTGGCAAGTTTCCCGAAAGTGAAATCCGCACCAGCCTGAAGGCCTTGATCATGGACGGCGTTCTGGCCGAGTCCAATCCTGCCAAAGCGGCAAAACCCTGAATTCTGTCGCTTCCAGGCAATTTGGTCGCAAACCAACTTGCGGCATGTTCCGGTCGCAGCAAAAATACGCCTATGACAATGATCTGTGCTCCAAATCGCCTGGACCGCCGCGCAACCGGTTGTGACCTCGTCGTCAGCGGGTGATCGCGGGGGCTGTGCGCCCTTTGCCTTCTGCCTAGACAACGGACAATTCGGAATACTTCATGACATCTCAATCGTTGCGCCTGGCCATCGACATTGGCGGCACCTTTACCGATACGGTACTCGTCTCGGGCGACGAGACTATATTGGCTTCGACCAAGACACTGACAACTCACCAGAATCCGGCCGATGGCGCGATGGAAGGCGCAAAGCGCGTCGTTGAACAATCGGGCCGCGCGCTAAGCGAGGTGACCGGTTTCATCCATGGAACAACACTGGCGACCAACGCGCTGATAGAACGGCGCGGTGCGGTTGTGGCGACGGTCACCACCGAGGGGTTCAGGGATATTCTGGAGATTGCCTACGAGCGGCGCTATTCGCAGTACGATATCAACCTGGAAAAACCCGACTTGCTCGTGCCACGCGAACGGGCGCTAACAATCCGGGAACGAATGTCGGCCGACGGTAACGTGTTGATTGACTTGGAAGACAGTGCCGTCGACGCACTGCTGGACGACCTTGATGCAAGCGGTGCCGAGGCCGTCGCAATCTGCCTTATGCACGCCTATGCCAACCCGTCGCATGAACGCAGATTGCGTGACATGATTTCGGAAAAACGACCCGATCTCACGGTGTCTATCTCGTCCGAAGTCAGCCCCGAGGCTCGTGAGTTCGACCGGCTTTGCACCACGGTCGCCAACGCATACATCCAGCCATTGATGGAAAGCTATCTGGCGCGGTTTGTGGCTCAGTTTGAATCTGAGGGCGTGGCCTGCCCAATCCTGATGATGACTGCAGGCGGCGGGATGTGCACCGTTCAGACAGCCGCACGCTTTCCTATCCGTCTTGTTGAAAGCGGGCCTGCGGGCGGAGCTATCCTTGCCGCGCGCATCGCGGCGCGTGCAGGGATCAACGAGGTTCTGTCTTTTGACGTTGGTGGCACGACCGCCAAGCTCTGCCTGATCGACAATGCCCGGCCTCAAACCTCGCGCCAGTTCGAAATCGCGCGGGCAGCGCGGTTCATCAAGGGCTCGGGTATGCCCGTGCGTATCCCGGTGATCGAGATGATTGAGATTGGTGCTGGCGGCGGCTCTATCGCCGGTGTTGACCGGCTGGGGCGGCTGACTGTGGGGCCGAAATCGGCCGGATCGGAGCCCGGCCCGGTGGCCTTTGGTCGGGGTGGCACCGAACCGACGGTAACCGATAGCGACATCGCTTTAGGCTATATCGTGCCGGACACATTTGCCGAGGGCTACATCAAGATCGATCCCCAAGCTTCCAAAGAAGCACTGAGCCGGGTGATTGGGTCTCGGCTGGAGACCGACGCGACGGGATCAGCCGATGGGGTCAGCCGGATCGTCGACGAGAGCATGGCCAGCGCAGGCCGGATGCACGCAGTAGAGTCGGGTAAAGACCTTGGTCCACGCACCATGATTGCCTTTGGCGGCAACGGCCCGCTTCACGCCAGTCGCGTGGCGCGATCCGCCGGAGTCAGCCGCATCGTGATCCCGCCCAATCCGGGCGTCGGCTCGGCAGTTGGTTTCTTGTTCGCACCAGTCAGCTTCGAGATCGTGCGCTCGCGCTACTCGTTGCTGGAGACACTGGACCTGGACGGAATCAACTCCCTGTTTGCGGACATGATAGCCGAGGCCAGTGATGTTGTCGCTCAAGGTGCGGGCGATGCCCCCACCGAGACGCAGCGCACCGCCTTCATGCGCTACAACGGTCAGGGCCACGAGATTGAAATCACGCTGCCCGACCGCGTCCTGACGGCCGATGACATCGATCCCCTGATTACTGCTTTTGAGGCGGAATACCGCAAGCAATTCTCGCGACCGGTGCCGGGAATGCAGATCGAGATCCTGAACTGGGCCGTGCGCGTGGCCACACCGGATTCCAAAATACCGGACCTGCCGGTAACGCCATCCCTAACCACGATCACGCCTGCTGAAACGCGGCCCATCACCTGCGACGTGGACGGCAATGCTAAGCAGGCAGGTTTTGTGCCGCGAGACAGCTTAGCTCCCGGTGACCGGGTCTGCGGCCCTGCGCTGATCACAGAACCGCAGACCACCACGCTGGTCTCGGCCGACTTCTCGGCCCATGTGGACGCCATAGGAAACCTCGTCCTGCTCCAGGACCAGAAAGGAGGCGCATGATGACCGCCGACCTATCCCCCGCCCGCCTTCAAGTCATGTGGAACCGCCTGCTGGCCGTGGTCGAAGAGCAAGGCCAGACCCTGATCCGCGCGGCGTTTTCACCTATCGTGCGCGAATGCGGTGACATATCTGCCGGGATTTTCGACGTTTCCGGCCGGATGCTGGCACAGGCCGTCACCGGCACGCCGGGCCATATCAACACCATGGCCGAAGCGGTGATGCATCTGCGCGAGCGTTTCCCGGTGCAAAACATGAAGCCCGGCGACATCTACATGACCAATGACCCCTGGCTGGCCTCCGGGCATCTGAACGATTTTCTATTAATGATGCCCGCCTTCAAGAATGGCAAAGTCGTGGGCTTTACCTCTTGCACATCACACCTGGTCGATCTGGGGGGCCTCGGTATGGGGCCAGAGGGCTCGGACATCTATGACGAAGGCTTGCTGATCCCGCCCTGCAAACTGGTCGAAGAAGGCGTACCGAATGCCCTGCTACTGGACATCGTCCGCGCCAACAGTCGCGAGCCGATTGCAAACGAAGGCGACATCTACGCGCTGATCGCCTGTTGCGAGGCGGGGGTGAACCGGCTGGTCGATATGATGGTCGAATTCGGCATCGACGATCTGGACCGTCTGGGCAGCTATATCATCGAGACCTCGCGACGCGGTACGCTTGAGGCGATCGCCGAGGTTCCGGAAGGCGTCTACAAGAATGCGCTGAAGATGGATGGTTACGAGAATGAGCTGGAACTGCACGCAACCCTGACCGTAACCAAATCGGGCATGCATGTGGATTTCACCGGCACTTCGGGCTGTTCGCGTAAGGGCATCAACGTGCCGCTCAACTATGCCACGGCCTATACCGTTTTCGCACTACGCTGCATCGTCGGCTCCGACATACCTAACAACGCCGGTTCGCTAGAACCGTTTACCGTGGACGGGCCAAAGGGCTGCATCCTAAACGCGCAACGCCCTGTTCCTGTTGCTATGCGGCACACGCTGGGGCAGGTAACTCCCGATCTGGTGCTGGGCTGCCTGCATCAGGCGTTACCCGATCAAGTGCCGGCCGAGGGCGCATCGTGCATGTTTGATCTGCCCATGCGCCACGCGCCCGAAGTGGCCCGCGATGGTGGTCGCGAATTCGCAGTCGAACCCGTACACAATGGCGGCACCGGTGCACGGCCTCATGCAGACGGGCTGTCCGCCACTGCCTACCCTTCGGGCGTTTTCGGCAGTCAGGTCGAGATCACCGAGAGCGTCGCGCCCGTCACCATCTGGCGGCGGGAACTGCGCTCGGATTCTGGAGGCGCAGGCAAGTATCGCGGCGGTCTTGGTCAACGGATCGAGATGACCTCAGCCAACGGCGCGCCTTTCATCGTGTTCCTTTCTGTCGAACGCTTGAAATTCCCGGCGCTTGGGCGCATGGGCGGTCAACCAGGTGCGCCCGGGCGCATTCGTTTCCGCGACGGCGAAAGTGACATCCCGGGCAAAGGCGAACTGCGGGTTGAGGGCGGCGATTACCTGATTTTCGAAACACCCGGCGGCGGCGGATTCGGCCATCCGGCGGAACGCGACGCACAGGCGGTTGCCTTGGATCTCAAGCGCGGGTTGATCAGCGAAGACAGCGCGAAAATCTATGGAGGTGCGACATGATCCGCCCGGTCCCCCATGTAGGCGCCATGGCCGCTTATGCTCTGGCCGATCTTGGTAGCGAAGGGACAATCTCGTTGGCCCAGAACGAAAGCGCCTTTGCCGCAAGCCCTGCCGCCATCGCGGCAGGACAGTCGGCAATGGATGAACTACCGCTTTATCCCGATCCGGAATGGCCCGAACTGCGCGCCGCCATCGCCGATGTGCACAAGTTGGAGCCCGCACGGGTGCTATGCGGCGCGGGTTCCATGGAGTTGATCGGCTGCCTGATCCGGGCCTATGCCGGGCCCGGCGACCGCGTTCTGGGAACGGACTATGGATACGCTTTTGTCTCATCCGCCGCAGCGCAGGTGCAGGCCGATTACGTCAAAGCCCGCGAGGTCGACCTGACCGTATCCGTGGACGACATACTCGCAGCGATGACACCCGAAACCCGGATCGTGTTTGTCTGCAACCCCGGCAACCCCACCGGCACCTTGATCCCGAATTCCGAGATCCTTCGCTTGCGGGACGGATTGCCCGAAGACGTTCTTCTGGTCGTGGATCAGGCCTATGCCGAGTTTTCGGACCACGCGAATGACCCAGCCGAGATTTTCGCTCTGACAGACCGGGGCGAGACCGTGGTGATGCGCACGTTTTCCAAGGCGTACGGCTTGGCAGGCGCACGCGCGGGCTGGGGGTATTTCCCTCCAGAGATAGCGAACGAATTGCGCAAGCTGCTTAACCCCAACAACATCTCCATCGCGTCGCAAGCTGCCGCCGCAGCTGCGATGCGCGATCAGGCCCACATGAAGGACGTGGTTTCCCGAACGGTCGAGATCCGAGACCGGTTTGCCGAAGACTGTCGGGCCTTGGGCCTGGCTATTCCAGAAAGCCACACCAATTTCGTGCTGTTGCGCTTTGCCTCTGACGCAAACGCGCAACGCGCGGATGCAGCCCTGCGCGCCAATAGCCTGCTGATGCGTGGCATGGGGGGTTACGGGTTGACTGACTGTCTGCGCGCCACGATCTGCGAGACATCGGTAATGGATCGTTGCCTGACCATCCTGAAAGGAGTTCTGACGTGACCGAGACCCGAACCACGGCGAAGATCGGAGTGCTGGTACCTTTCACCAACACCAACCTCGAACCGGATATGGAACTGCTGCGACCACCGAACACGACGATCCATTTCCAGCGCATGGGTGGCTATGACGTGGACGAGATTCCCGGCTCGGACCAGATGGCCGGATTAGGGGCATCCGATATCAGCCATGACCTGCGGATGATCTCGGGTGTTCGCCCAGATGTGGTGCTGTATGGCTGCACTTCAGCAACCCTGACTCATGGACCGTCTTTTGACGCCGATCTGGCACAACAGATCAAAGCAGGCTCGGGCGCTGTGTCATTCACCGCCGCCGGAGCGTTGATTGCCGGGATTAAAGCGGTGGGCGCGACAAAGGTCGGCTTCTCATCCCCTTACCTGGGTGAGATCAACGATCAGGCAATCGATTTCATGGCTCACAACGGCATCGAAACTGTCAAACGCGCCGATATTGGCCGCGAGCTTGGCAACTATGGGCAAGGAGAACTGACGCCGGACGAGGTGTTTGATCTGGCTTGTCAGGCCGATCACCCGGATGCTCAGGCCATTGTCCTGAGCTGTACCGACATGCGCTCGGTCGAGGCGATCGAACGTATCGAGATAGCGTTGGACAAACCGGTCGTCACGTCCAATCAAGCCATGATGTTTGGATTGATGAAAGCCCTGAACCTGCCCCGCCACGACGCCTTGCCCGGGCGTCTGTTCGACAACCTTTGAAATGGATCGGGGCACGGCAACTACCCTGCCCCGGTCGGCCCCTAGGGTTCTCCGCTGCCAATTTCTTCACGACGTTTAGCGATATAGGCGTCCAGCTCTTCGCGTATCGCCGAATCCATTTCCGGGGCCTGATATTCACGCAATGCCTGCTGCCAGATGTCTGTCGCCCGTTGAAGTGCATCTTTTGCCCCGGCGGCCTCCCAGCTCTCGTAGTTCTGCCAATCTGACAGCATAGGCTTGTAAAACGCGGTCTCATACCGGGCCATCGTGTGTTCGGTGCCAAAGAAGTGGCCACCGGTAGGCACTGAACTGATCGTATCAAAACCCAGTTCGTCGGCATCGAACTTCATCGGCTTGAGAAACTCCATCATGTTCTGGATGATTTCGACGTCCATTATGAATTTTTCGTAGGAGGCCGTCAGGCCGCCTTCGAGCCAGCCCGCCGCGTGGTAAACGATGTTCGCGCCGCCCAGGACTGCGCCCCAGGTTGCCATCATCGTCTCATATGCGGCCTGCAGGTCGACCACATTCGACGCATTGGCGTTCGAAGTCCGATATGGAATGCCATATCGCCGCGCCAGTTGACCGCCCACGATGTTGGCCTTGGCGTTCTCCGGCGTGCCAAAGGCCGGGGCACCGGATTTCATGTCTACGTTGGACGTGAACGAACCATACATGACCGGCGAACCGGGGCTGACCAGTTGGGTCAGCACAACACCAAACAGAGCCTCGGCATTCTGCTGCGCCAGCGCTGCTGGCAAGGTAACCGGAGTCATCGCCCCCATAAGGGTGAACGGCGTCACCGTTACCGGCTGACCATATTCCGCCATCGCAATCAATCCATCCCCCATTGCATCGTCGAAGAGACGTGGCGAGTTGACCGAGATGATGGTGATCACACCGGGATCGCCGCGCATCTCTTCGGGTTTTTGCCCGCGCGAGATCGCCATCATGTTGATCCCATCCATCGCCCGCCCCCGCCCGATGGCGGTGCAGTGAAAGCTCAGGTCGCTAAACGTCAGATTGGCGTTATAGGTATCCAAGTGGCGGTTGTTAACAGGCATCTCGATGGGTGCCATCACCTGGTTTCCGATCAGGTGTATCGCATTGAAATGATGGGCTAGCCGAATGAAATTACAGTAATCTTCGTAGTTACCCTGTCGTCGCCCGTTGATACAGTCGTGAACGTTCGGAGGCCCCGCCACCAGCCCAAAATTCACATGATTGCCGCCCAGCGTGATCTGCTTGGCGCGATTGCGCGAGGTCAGAGTGAATTCGCGAGGAACTGTTTTGAGAGCTTCCGTAACAATGCTCTCATCCATGCGGATTGTCTTTGTGTCCCGGTCAACGATAGCTCCGGCGCGCTCGAAAATATCCATAACGTTGTCGCCCATGACGCGGATACCCGCCTCGGACAGGATCCGCATTGAAGTCGCGTGCAACTGGTCCATCTGGTCAGGATTCAGCAACTCGAACGGCGGGTACTCATTGCGGATCTGTTGCCACGGCAACTGATCGACACCCGCTGCGCTGCGGCCAGATTTACCGCGACGTCCGCCTCCGCGTCTTTCTCGTGCCATGTTTTGTCTGCCCCCGTTTCCGATTCTGGATGTAGCTGAAATGCGCCCAGCTGTGCGGTTCTGCACTTTCAAAACGTACCAACCGCAGAAGCCCTGTTTTGCCACTTAGCGACGCATTCATGTCGAAAAGAGAGCATGAGGATTTCTCACGCCTGGGCGAAAAAATTCCCGGGGCATTGGGTCGGGAATTTTTGCAGCTTAGCCGCCGCAACCTGTCGCATTTGAAACCTGCGAGGTGTCGCGATTGGACAAGATGCCTCACCGCAGCCTTTCCTATGCAGGTCATTAGCCGCTGGGAGAAACCCGATAATGATGAACCTGCCCCACCTTACGTTCCTACGGTCATTCGAGGCTTCTGCGCGACACCTGAGTTTCACCAGTGCCGCCGAAGAGCTGAACTGCACACAATCCGCGGTCAGCAACCATGTGCGTTCGCTCGAGGAGTTCATCCAGCGCCCGTTGTTTGTACGCCACCCCCGATCTCTTTCGCTTACGGACGTCGGAGAAGCCTATTTGCCGTCTGTGCGACACGCTCTGCAAGAAATCGACGTCGCAACCCGATCCGTCAGCCAACGCCCGCACACGCGAAAAGTGGTCGTTTCTTGCCCGTTCAGCCTTGCGGAAAGTTGGCTGCCAGACGTGATCCGCGAATTCAACGCGGCTCACCCCGATATTGATCTGACTGTGCACGGGACAGTCTGGACCGACGTCGAAAACAGCGTTTCCGATGTCTCGATCACGATCCATCATGTCGACGAAGCGACCGCAGGTATGAAACGGCTGTGGGAGGAAAAACTGACGGTCGTTTGCGCGCCGGGTTTTACAGTGAATGGAAAGCCGCTGCGCGATCCGGAACAGCTACGGCATGCCCGCCTGATCCATATTCTTGGTCGGCCAGCCTATTGGGAACTTGTAGGCAAATACTTCGACCTGACCGACCTGAACCTGAACGAGGGCCAGCGAACAAACGCCTCCAATCTGGCAATGGAATTGGCGGTGCGGTCCCTGGGCTGTGTCGTTTTGCCAAAATCTCTTACCCGTTCTTATGTGGAACGCGGAGTGTTGATCGAACCCTTCGAAATCGATCTGACCAGCCCATGGGCTTATTATTTCACGGTCAAGGACAAGCTTCCAACACCATCCGTCCAACTGTTTCGGAATTGGTTGTCGAAAGCTGCCGCTGACGAAAAGTGGTCCGATCGCGACATGTCGAAAGCCTGAAAACCAAGTTTCGAAATGTCTGTTTTGGAAGCGGAATTGTCGCAAGTATTTCAGCGCAAAAACGGGTCGGAAATATCCTGTGCCTGTGAGGTGCCGCTGTTTGATTCTCAGGCAGCGGAGAATTGGGAAGCCGGTGAGATTCCGGCACTGCCCCCGCAACGGTAAAGAAGGTCAGGTACGGCAATCAACCACTGGGACGAGGATCCCGGGAAGGTGCCGATACCGGGCGAAGGCCCCTTCCAAGTCCGGAAACCAGCCTCGCAGATAAGTCAAACCGCGGGTGGCGGTGGGGGCGCATGTTTCGGACGTGATCCTCGCACGGCTCCGGACGGCTCTCCCTTGCCATCTGCCCAAGCAATGCCGCGGGGCGCGGCAGGAGAGCCAGAAGTGAGCATTATTCAAACCCTGTTGGCACGTCGAAACCCTGGTTATGCGCTGGAACAGGCGTTTTACACCGATCCCGAGGTTTTCCAGGCTGACCTCGAATCCATTCACTACCGTGATTGGCTGTTTGCCATTCCCGCCTGCGAACTGGAAAAGCCTGGCAGCTATGTCACCCATAATGTCGGAGCTTACCGCGTCATCATAGTGCGTGGCGCGGACAACCAGATACGGGCTTTTCACAACACCTGCCGCCATCGCGGATCGGTCATCTGCAAGGCCGCAAAGGGACATGCGCCCAAGCTGGTTTGCCCTTACCACCAGTGGACATATGAACTTGACGGATCCTTGCTATGGGCCCGCGACATGGGGCCGGACTTTGACCCAAAGCAACACGGATTGAAGACGGTTCACTGCCGCGAACTGGCCGGCCTCGTTTACATCTGTCTGGCCGATGAAGCGCCAGATTTCGATACATTTGCAGAACTTGCGCGTCCCTATCTGGAACCGCATGACTTGGCCAATGCGAAAGTTGCCTTTGAGAGTTCCATCATTGAAAAAGGTAATTGGAAGCTCGTTTGGGAAAACAACCGCGAATGTTACCACTGTGGTGGCAACCACCCGGCGCTATGTCGAACGTTCCCTGATGATCCGGCCGTGACCGGAATAGAAGGCGGCGAAACCCCAACCCATATGCAAGCGCATTTTGACCGCTGCGAAGCTGCAGGCATGCCCTCTCAGTTCTACCTGCATGGTGACGGGCAATACCGCTTGGCGCGGATGCCGCTGAAAGAAGGCGCGCAAAGCTATACGATGGATGGAAAATCGGCCGTGCGCCGCTGGTTGGGTCGTTCGCCGTTCCCAGATGCTGGTTCGCTCTTGAAGTTCCACTATCCGACCACATGGAACCACTTTTTGGCCGACCACTCTATCGTTTTCCGGGTCACTCCGATCAGTCCCACGGAAACTGAGGTCACCACGAAATGGCTGATCCACAAGGACGCCGTCGAAGGGGTCGATTATGACCTGAAACGCCTGACCGAAGTCTGGACCGCCACCAATGACGAAGACCGTCAGGTGGTCGAGGATAATCAGCAAGGCATCAACAGCCCGGCCTATGTGCCCGGCCCCTATTCGCCTTCGCAGGAATCCGGAGTTCTGCAATTCGTCGATTGGTATTGCAACACTCTGGCTGCCCGACTGGCACCGGACGCCATGGCTGCGGAGTAACGGCAATGAAAGACCTTAGCCCCTCAACACCATTGATCTGGCAAGACAGTGAAACACTGGAATGCGTCTCGGTCGTGCCAGAGATGCCAAATACCGCCAGCTTTACGTTTCGAGCACCCTCCGGTGCGATGTTCGCTTACCAGCCCGGGCAGTTTCTAACGTTGGAAATCCCTGCCCCGGGTCAACCTGGCGGTGTCGTTCATCGTACCTATACGATATCCTCCTCACCCTCTCGTCCCAGATCCATCACGATCACCGCGAAAGCGCAGCCTGACAGTATCGGCACACGCTGGATGTTGGATAACCTTCAACCTGGCATGAGGGTAAAGGCGCTGGGTCCTGCAGGCTTGTTCACCAACGGCGAGAGTAGCGCGCGAAAATACCTCTTCATTTCAGCAGGCTCTGGCATCACCCCAATGATGTCCATGACAACCTGCATGTGGGACGAAGGCCGCAATCTGGACATCGTTTTCATCAACTGCGCCAAACGTCCATCCGAGATCATTTTTCGCCAGCGACTTGAGCAGATGGCCAGCCGAACGCACGGCCTGGATTTGAAGTTCGTAGTGGAAGAGGCCGATCCCTACCGGCCCTGGACAGGCTATCAGGGCCAATTCAATCAGCTGATGCTCGGACTTATGGCCCCGGACTATCTGGATCGCGAGGTCTATTGTTGCGGTCCGGAACCCTTCATGCAAGCCGTGCGGGATGCGCTGACGGGCCTTGGTTTTGACTTGGAGCACTACCATCAGGAAAGCTTCGGTGCGCCCATTGAGACTGAGGCTGATCTGCCCGATCTGGATGACGTCATCCCCGATGAAGAGGCTAGCGCAGAAATTCACTTTGCAAGCTCGGGTGTCACCGCCAAGGTAGCCGAAACCGACACCGTGCTGGCAGCGGCACGTTCTGTTGGCCTCAACATTCCGTCAGGTTGCACCTTCGGCGTCTGCGGTACTTGCAAGGTCAGAAAAACTGCGGGCGAGGTTCACATGGTCCACAATGGCGGGATTTCAGAGGATGACATCGAGGCCGGCTTTATCCTTGCCTGTTGCTCCAACCCAATCGGCAAAGTCGAAGTCGAAGTTTGAAAAACGCGGAAGGCGCACCCCTTACGCCTTCCGTTTTACCCTCTTCGACCGGGTTTCAGACCCTGTTCTGGCGCTGCCAGCCAAGCAGGCTGAAACACGCAAACAAGATAGCCGCCACGCAAACGATGGACGGGCCAGCCGGCGTGTCAAAGACATAAGCCGCCCGCAGCCCGGCCACAGCAGAGGTCGCGCCGATTGCAGCGGCGATCAGCGCCATCGTTTCCGGTGACCGCGCCAGGCTGCGCGCAGCCGCTGCCGGGATGATCAACATCGCCGCGATCAGCAACACGCCGACAACTTTGATAGCAACAGCCACAGTGACCGCGAGCGACAAGGTCAAGACCAACTGCTCGCGCTTGGGATCAAAGCCGCTGGCATAGGCCAACTCCTCGTTCAGCGTCGCAGTCAAAAGCTGGGACCAACGCCAAGTGATCAGGGCGACCACCAACGCGGCACCTCCCCAGATTACGATCAGATCTGAGCGGGAGACGGCCAAAATGTCGCCAAACAAGTAGGCCATCAAATCAATACGAACGCCGGACAGAAACGACACCGCCACAAGACCAAAGGCCAAAGCTGAATGCGCCATTACTCCCAGCAACGTGTCCATCGCATACCCACGGCCCGCCAACAAAGTGACAGTTAGAGCCATCAGAAGAGCAACGGCCAGCGCACCGGTGAAGACCGAGATCTGAAAAGTCAGAGAAAGCGCAACACCCAATATCGCAGCGTGCGCTGTTGCATCTCCAAAGTAAGCCATCCGCCGCCACACGACAAAACATCCAAGCGGCGCTGCGGCAAAGGCCACGCCAACACCCGCGAGCGTGGCACGGGTCATAAAATCATCAAGCATTATTCTGCGGCTTCCTGAGAGTTCGTATCGCAAGTGTGGTCGTGATCGTGATCATGGCGATAAAGGGCGAGCGCGCCGCCTGTTCCAGTCCCGAACAGCGCGCGGTACTCTGGGGCCGAGGCCACGACGGCCGGTGAGCCCTCACAACAGACGTGGCCGTTCAGACAAATCACCCGGTCCGAAGCGCTCATAACCACGTGAAGCTCATGGCTGATCATGATGATCGCACAGCCGGTTTCGCGGCGCACGCCTTCGATCTGGCGATAAAACGCGGCCGAACCGGGTTGGTCGAGGCCCTGGGTCGCCTCATCCAAAAGCAGGATTTCAGGCCGGTTGATCAACGCCCGCGCCAGCAACACCCGCTGGAACTGACCGCCGGAGAGCTGCGACATCTGACGTTTCATAAGGTCGGGAACGCCTGCGGTTTTCAGCGCAACTGCACAGTCCTTGCGCGAAACGCGATTTGTCAGGCGCATGAAGCGTTCAACCGTGATGGGCAGGGTCGGATCAATGTGCAGCTTTTGCGGGACGTATCCAATTCTCAGACCAGGCTTGAGTTTGACTTGCCCGGCAGACGGTGCCGCCGCACCGATGATCGCCCGCAGAAGGCTTGTCTTGCCCGAGCCATTGGGGCCGACAATCGTGACGATCTCGCCCGGCTCAACAGCCATGTCAACGTTACGCAGAACTGTATTGGCCCCATAACTTATGCTAAGGTCTTCTACGGTAATAAGGTTCATTTCTACGCCTTTTTGGTGCAGTCTGGGCAGACACCTTCGGCTTCTACAACTGTCCGCTCAATCTCGAAACCCACGGCGCGCGCGGCGGCACCCAACGCACCCTTGGCAGGTGCGGACTGCGCTTCGGCTACGGCGTCGCATTTTCTACAGATCATAAAGGCAGGCGAATGTGCGGCACCGGGATGCGCGCAAGCGACAAATGCATTCAAACGCTCAATCTTGTGTACGAAGCCATTGTCGACAAGAAAGTCGAGTGCCCGATAAGCTACAGGTGGCTGCGACCCGAAACCCGCCTCGCGCAACCGGTCAAGGATTGCATAAGCGCCAAGCGCCCGATGTTCCTGCAACAGCATTTCAAGCACCTTACGCCGAACCGGCGTCAGGCGCAGACCTTCGTCTTTGCACCGCGACTCGGCAATCGCCAGAGAATTATCGACGCAGTTCTCGTGGTCATGTTCTTGGAACCCAAGCAGCGCCGTGTCTTCGGCAGATGCGGGTATTGTCTCACTTGTCATGTTATTCCATATCATATATGCCGCTCGCAACGTTATAAAATCACACAGAGGGTCTGATGTCCAGAAAGCTTCTTCCTATTTCGATCACTGCTGCGTTAATGGGCGGCACAGCAATGGCCGATGTCCCGAATGTCGCGGTAGACATTGCACCAGTACACTCATTGGTAGCACGCGTCATGGAAGGTGTAGGAACACCGGATCTGATCGTACAGCCCGGCGGGTCGCCTCATGAATACAACCTGCGCCCTTCCGAAGCGTCGGCCCTGCAGGAAGCAAATCTGGTGTTCTGGATCGGCGAGGATCTGACGCCATGGATGGAAGGCGCGATTGAAACTCTGGCCGACGGTGCCACAGTCACGTCCCTACTGGAAGCGGACGGCACTGTGCTTCTCGATTTCCGCACAAGCGCCCTGTTTGAGGCGCATGACCATGGCGATGAGGACAGTCATGGCCGCGAGAAGCATGCCGAAGACAAGGATCACGACGACCACGACCATGATGACGAACATGGTCATGAGGATCACGCAGAAGACCAAGATCAAGACGATCATGACCACAGCGACGAGCATGCCGAAGGTGATGACCATGATCATGAGGACGAGCACGGCCACGACGACCACGCTGAAGGTGAAGACCACGATCACGAAGAACATGCCGGGCATGATGACCATGCACATGGCGACCATGATCCGCACGCCTGGCTCTCGCCGGAAAATGCCAACACATGGCTGAACGTGATTGCCGCACAGCTTTCCGCTGCGGACCCGGACAACGCAGGCACCTACTTCGCAAACGCTGCCGCCGCACGTGAAGAAATGGCAGCGCTTTCCGCAGAGGTGAACGAAATGCTGGAGCCGGTCCGCGACAGCAGCTTTATCGTGTTCCACGACGCTTATCAGTATTTCGAGAACGCCTTTGACTTCCCAGCCTCGGGCGCGATCTCTCTCAGTGACGCCTCCGATCCAAGCCCGGCCAGAATTGCCGAGATTCAAGGTCGCATTCGCGATGAAGGTATCGATTGCGTTCTGGCGGAACCGCAATTCAATCCGGGTCTGGTCGAAACCGTCATGGATGGAACCGAAGCAAAAACAAACGTGATCGATCCACTGGGCGCTGAACTGGAGCCCGGCAGCGGTCTGTACCCGGAAGTCATTCGGAACATGGCCAAATCACTGGCTGAGTGTCTTTGACATCAATGATCAGCTCATGCCACTTCGATGCGTGGAATGGACTGACTGTTGCTGGGGGCAACTCATTTACCCAGTTGGCTTAAGTTAACCAGTATCGTTGTCCCCAGCCCACTCAAACTGTGACGCCGTCCATCCACTTATCATTTCGCCGAATTTCAACGCACCAACGAAATCGGCAACTGCCCGAGGGTCGGGGTGTACCAAGCGTCTGCGTCAGGCGGCAATCGTCTTCATGGCACCAAGAAACTGCGCCACCTCGGCGACGCTGTTGTAATGGCACATCGAGACGCGGACACAACTGTCCAGCCCAAGTGGCGACAGAATGTTACCGGAATAGTGATCCGCCTTACGTAAATGGGTGCGGATACTTTGTTCGTTGAGTAACCGCACAACGTCTACCGAAGGGACGCCGTCCACAACCAACGAAACCAGACCCTCGCGCGCCGGGTTGTCGACGCCGCCGAGAATAGTCACCTTCTCCATCTCGGCCAGTCCGGGCAGGTTCCCGGTACCGTGAATCATCGCATCGGTCAGCGCCTTTTCCTGCGCATGGATCGCCTCGCCTGCGGCTACAAACTTTTTGCGCCTATCGTCAGAGTCGGTGACCTGCGACCCCAGCCATTCGAAATAGCCGACCACATCGGACATGGTGGCGTAGGAACCGGTGTCGCGCGTGCCCATCTCCCAGTTGTCGGCTGGGCCGTCGATCAGGCTGTTATGGGGCAGAGTGGTCAGCCGGTCCGAGATCCAGGCAACCCCATAGCCATGGCGCGAAAACACCTTGTAGGGCGAGATCACATAGCCGTCCACGTCATAGGCCGTCAGGTCGATCCGGCCGTGCGCGGCGTGCTGGATACCATCGACGATGATGTAGCAATCCGGCGCAACCGCCCGGATAGTAGCCGCCACGGCCGCCACGTCGACCCCCATACCGGTGACAGGCGAGGTGTGAACGATAGTTGCCACTTTGGTGTCGGGCGTGACATTTGCGGCATAGGCTTCGGCAGACACGGTGCCGGTGGCGTCATCATGCTCGACAAGAACATGGCTTTGGCCCGCGACACGTGCCCAGCGGTCACAAGCACTGCGGGTGGCGGGGTGTTCCAGCGTCGTGCCAAGAACCTGACCGGTGCCAGTACCCAGACACGCGTTCATGATCAGGCGGAACAGGAGCTCAGTTCCGCTTTCGCCAACGAAGAACTGGCCACCCGGCGCATTCATGAATACCGCCATATCCTCTTTGGCCTGAGTGATCACGCGCACCAGTTCGTGGCTGCCGGGATTGTCACGCCCCTGATTGTCAGGAATGGCCGCATAGTCCTGCGATGTTTCCACCACCGAGTTCAGCGTTAGCGCGCCGCCGGCATTTTCAAAAAAGATGCGCGGCCCCTGCTGCGGGCAATGGTCGATCTGGGCAAACCGGTCACGGATTTGCTGAAGCAGTTGGTCGTTGATCTGGGGCATTGGTACTCAATCGTGCAAGTGTTTCATTCTGACATGTTATATGTGTTGCAACCCAAAGTGCGCGCAAAAAAACCGGGGGCTATGCGGTAAAATTTTGTTCAGCATCGCGACAGTTCTGTGACACCAGATGATTTAACCGCCTTTCCAGTTTACTCCGCAGGCACGGCCTCGGTTTCTGAGTCCTGTCGACCAGCCATAACGCGAAACAGCGCGGGCACCAATGTCAGCGCAGCAATCGTTGCTGCGAACTGACCAAATATGATGGCAAGGCACAGTGGCCTCCACGCTTCGTCTGCCAGTGCCAAGGGTGCCAATCCGACCATGGTTGTCAGTGTTGTCGACACGATCGGGCGAAAGCGGTCTGCCGCCCCCTGGCAAGCGGCCTGCGCGATATCCATTCCCTTGGCTACGTGCCGGTTCATCGTGTCCACAAGAACAATGCCGTCATTCACCGCAATGCCGGCCAGAGCAATCATCCCGATGACCGCCGGAAAGCTGAGTTCAATCGCAAACAGGAAGAACCCGAAACCCACGCCGGACAGTCCGCAAACCACGGTGACAAGGATAATCGCCGGCTGCAGGAAGGATCGGAATTGCAGGATCAGCACTGACGCCACGCCAAGCATCGCCAGGATAAAGGCTTGCTGCGCGCCGCCATAGGTTTCGCCTGCCAGCTCGAACTCGCCCGCGAATTTATAGCTGTAGCCTGGTGGCCAGTCTTCCTGCATCGCCCTGAGTTCAGGATCGATCAAGTCGTGCAACTGGTTGAAGGTGTACGAAAAGCTTTTGCCCATGACCGTAGCGGTGCGCTGACCGTCTTTGTGGGAGATGGTCAGAGGGATGCGATCGGTGCGCTGCTCGGCCAGTAGTGAAACCGGGACCCAACGCCCATCCGGCACACGGATCTGGATGCTTTTCCATTCTTCCCAGGTTTCTGGCCCACCCAGTCGACCCTGTTTCGAGGGCCAGTAGGTCTCGACCCGGATCTCCAGATCATCCGCGTCCGAACTGGTGCGCATTTTGGCCGCCTCATAGTCGCCCAGGTAATGGGTCAACTGAGCGTTAAAATCGGCCTCGGTCAGCCCGTAGCGCTGCAAAACCTCGCGCCGCGGCTGGATCGTCACCTCGATCCGGGACTGACCGAGATTGTCACGGATATCACTAAGACCCGGAAACTGCCGAAGCCGCTGCTGCACTTGCTGGCTGATACGTTGAACACCCTCCAGCTCTGGCCCGAAGATATTGATCTGCAACGGGTCTTCGTTGGTGGACGCACCTGTTTCCGAGGTGATCAGCATTCGGTAGCCGGGAACATCGGTCAAGGCTAGCTCGATCTCCGCACGTAAAGCGGGCACGGTCTGAAATGCAAGTTGGTCTCGCTGCGCCTTGGGCTTGTACAGAACCGTAAACCCAACAATGTTGCGCGCGGTCGCAACCGACAGACGATCTTCGGCAGAACCTTCATAAACAAAGTCGCGCTGGCCAACGACCATCAAGGTGGAGGTAAGGTAGGGTTTGTCCTGCAGGATGTCAGCGATCTTCAGCGCGACGTCGCGTGTGTCCTCCAGCTTGTTGTCCGGAGACAGCTCTACCGTTATCCCCATGTTACGCCCATCCGACAAAGGATATAGCGTGACCGGCAGCAGTGACCCCAGCATGAAGCACGTGGTAATCACCGCGGCCCCACCGGCGATCCAGCCCCATGAGGTCGAGCGGCGGCGCACCACGGCGCGACCAAGCCACCCGCGCAGCCAGGTTTCCAGACGTTCGGTGATCCGGTCGACCAGCATTGGCTGAGCATTCTCGCGGCGCGACAGCAGGAATTGCGACAGCGGGATCGTGATTAGCAACGACACCGCATAGGACACCACCAGCAGCACGCCTGCCGTCACGGGAATGGAGCGTATGAACTTGCCATCCAACCCGCCGATCATGGCAAGCGGCACGAAGATCAACACGGTGGTTACCGTCCCGGCCAAGGACGGCACGGCGAATTTCTTAACTGTTTGAATGGCGGCTTCGCGGAATTTCAGTTTCTTGCGGTGAACCCCTTCGTGCATCCCTTCCATCATCAGGATGAAGTCATCTACCAATAGGCCGAGGGCCAGCACCATGCCGATGACCACCATGACGTTGAACGTGTATCCCAACATCCAAAGCGCAGCGAGCCCGCCCAGCATGGTGACTGGGATCGACAGCGCCGCCACAGTTGCTTCGCGCCATGTGAGCAGAAAGAACAGGATGACGAATACCGCTGCTACCGATTGCCAACCATTGACCAGCGTCTTGTCCAGTTCCTGTTGGATGATTTCGGCGTCGTTCGACACGATGTCGTATTGCAACCCGACCGGCCAGTCGCGCGCCTGCATGGCCGCATCGATCACCTGCGTGGCCGCATCGACTAGCTTGATCGTGTCCTGCCCATCCGCTTTGATCACCGACAGCGCGACGCCTTGCGTGAAGTCGCGCCCTTCGCTTGAGTAGTAGGTTTCCGTTTCTGCCCGGTACAGCGCTTGTTCGACGCGCGCCACGTCGCTTAGACGAACGACATATCCGGCCGGGCTGCGGTGGATCACGAGATCGGACAATTGATCGACATCGTAGATCGCCGTTTCGCTTTTCAGACTGAAGGACTGTTCGGGGCCTTCATAAACACCCAGCGGAAAGTCCTTGGCATGGGCGCGAATAAGGCGGCCCACATCAACCGGCGAAACATCATGCGTGCGCAGGCGTTCAGGCAGTAATTGTACCCGCACATAGGATTTGCGGTTGCCCAGCAGGTCAACCTTGGTGATACCCGGAATGCGCAGCAGTCGCTTTTTCAGACGCTTGGCTGTCGCGTCCAGTTCACTGGGCGGAACCCGCCCGTACAGAACGAAGGATGCAATCGGCATCGACCGGATTGATGCCTGCGTAACCACAGGCGTTTTCGGCCCCTCGGGAAACTCTGCCCGCGCCTTGTTAACCCGTTCGCGCAATTGACTGATGGACTCTTGCAACGGCGCATCCGCGTCGAACTCCGCAAGAATAACCGAATTCGAGTGCGTCGAACCGCTGGAAAACTTCTTGAGGTCCTCAAGATCGCGGATTTCCTGCTCGATCCGATCAGTTACCTCTTTTTCCATCACGGACTGCGGCGTGCCGTGCCAACCGGTGTGGATGAAAGCCATCGGAATCTGCAGATCCGGCAGCGATTCCTTGATCATGCCGCGAAAGGCGAACACCCCGCCGACGGTGATGAACAACAGCAGCAATATCGCCAGAATTGGATCGACAAAAAAGAATGAAAACAGGCGATTGCCCTTGGCGCGCTTTTTACCCATTGCGTGCCTCGGAATCTAGCAGCTGAACGGAATCTCCGGGTAGAAGCCTGTGCCGTCCTTCGGTAACGACAATGTCCCCTGGCTTAAGCCCCTCGGGGACTTCAACCAGCGTGTCTTCGCGAATTCCGGGCTGAATGATGCGTTCGGAAACGGTGTTGGTGTCAGGGTCAACGACCAGAACGTACGCCTCATTGTCCCGATGCAGCAGCGCCTCGACGGGTACAACCGAAGCCGCTTTGGCGTCCCTCAGGATTTTAACCCGCGTCAGTTCTCCGTCGATCAGACCCAGGTCTGCCTCATTCGTGCGCAAGGTGACACGTACAGTGCGTGAGTCCGGCGACAACATCGGCGCCACGGCGTGCACCGACGCATGAAGAAGATCCGCTTTGCCCTGCCCCACGCCTTGGCCAGCCGGCCCGTCACGCAAAACAATTGCTGGATTGCCAACTCTCAGTTCTGCGCGCCGATGCATCGGAATTTCGACTTCAATCTCAAAAGTGGATGCGTCCAGCAGGGTCACCGGAAAAGTGGCGGCCATGGAAGTGTCGTCCCGGGAACTCATTTCCTCGGGCAATACATACTCGCCCTCGCGGATGTTCAGCCGAGCGATCACACCATCCCATGGCGCGTGAATTCGTGTTCGCTCCAGGTTGCGGCGCGCCTGCGATACTTCGTTTCGCGCGGCCAGCACCCCTGCTTCACTTGCGACAACGCGGGCCTCGGAGGCTGATACGTTGGCAATAGCTACTTCCAACTCGGCTGTGGCTTCATCGAATTTCTGCTGCGAGACCACTTTCTTGTCCAGCAGCACCCGGGCACGGTCAAGCCGCGTTCGCCAGAGGTTTTCGGTGCTTTTTGACTGCTTCAACTGCGCGTTGGCCATATCGACATTGCGCTCTGCCTGGGTCAGGCCGGTGTCCGCAATTCTGAGCGCCTCAATGTAATCAGCATCATCAAGACGCGCGATCAACTGACCTTTCTGGTGTTCCATCGGACCGGTAACGGGTGCGCCCTCACGGACGTTGTCGCCCACCTCGGCAACCCGACCCGGCACTTCAAATGTCAGATGGCTGCGGCGTACCGCCCGAGCCGTTCCTTCACCGTAGATCCAGTCGCGCAGCTCCTGTTCACGCACCTCAGCCCAACGCACCCGTGTCGGAGCCGGCGGCGCAGGCTCAAGCGCTTCATAGCGCTCGGCCATACTGGTCCAGCTGACATAGGCAGTCCCCACCACCAGCGGCAACAAAAGGCAAACAAGAAGAACTATCCTGACCGCTTTTTTCATAATCGAGGGTCTCCGAAACCAGTTTGGAGAAATGATTTATGGGATTGTTATTTTTTGTCAATAGCGACAATTTATAATTTTGCACTGTTGGTGAAACGCTGAATGGTCAGTTTGCTGAGCACATTCAAACAGCCTGGTCCGGCTGATCCGGATCAGGCTGAGGCCTTTCGGCACACTCAATGCAAGTCAGGCGTCACATTACTGGCGAGTAGTGCAGGCTTCACTCGAACGGGAAACTGTCCAACCGCTCGTTGCCATCTTCGGTAACCAAAACCTGTGTTTCCAGTTTGACGCTTTCCGATCCTTGTTTGGCGATCAGGCTTTCCACACAAACGACCATTCCGGGCTCGAACCGCCCGGACATCGCGCCTTCGCCCCAATCCACATGCAACGGAACGACCGGCCATTCATCGGCCATGCCCACACCGTGAACCGCCAAAGAATATCGATAGGGAATGTAAGGGTCAGGAATACCCCAACTTTTGCTATTGAACTCGGCAAAGCTGACGCCCGGGCGCACCAGTTGGAGGTTGTGGTGAATCTGGTCCAGCGCCGTGTCGTACAAGCGCCGCTGGGTCGACGACATGGGCGTGTAGCCACAGGTCCACGCGCGGGAAAGATCGGCGCAATAACCGTACGGGCCAATCATGTCGGTATCGAACGATATCATCTCGCCCAGTTGGCAAGGTCGGTCCGAACACTCCTGATACCAGGGGTTCGTCCTTGGGCCGCAAGTCAGCAACTTGGTTTCCAGCCAATCGCCACCCGACCGCGCATTCTCGAAATGCAGATGCGCCCAGAGTTCACGCTCGGTGGTGCCTGGGGTCGAATGCTCGTAGATCCGCGCCATGCCCGCCTCGCACACACGGATAGTCCAACGCATCAACTCGATTTCATCGTCGGATTTGATCGAGCGCGCGATCTCTGTAAGCGGTGAACCGGCAATAGGTTTGAGGCCACGCGCTTTCAATGCATCGACACCCCCGTTCTCGAGCTTATCGCAGGCTATTCGCCGGTTATCTCCGCCATATTCCCGGACGATGTCCGCAATTTCATCGGCCCAATGGTCTGTTGCCGCCTCAGTCTTGTCGCCTGAGGCCATGAACATCCAGGTTTCGGCGACCCTCATTTCGTCAATGCCCGGCAAACCCTCGCTTTGATGAAGGCAGCCTTTGAACTCGAACATGATGGCTGGTCCGTTGTTCAGGATCAGCGCATATCGTATCGGGTTATGAAGCGTCCAAACCTGCATGTTGGAACAGTCAAACGCATACCGAATGTTGCAGGGGTCATACAGCAACAGCGCGGCGCAATCCGCGATCTCCATCTGCTGGCGCAGACGCTGCAGCCGGTATGATCGCGCCCTGTTCAAAACCGCGTCCGGCACTGGGCTTTTTAGCGGTTTATCCGCACCCTCGGCGTTCAGATAAGTGAGCTTGCGGTCGTCTTTGAAGGCTCTTTCCGCGTTCATGATGCGCGCCCGTAAAACCCGATGCGCTCCTCCTCGGTAAACTGAACATTCGGGCGTTCATAATAGGAAAACACCGCGATAATGCGGTCGCGTTCACCCCTTACGGGCGTAACACGGTGGGCCGTATTCTTACCTTTGAAGATATTCAAAGTCCCCGGTTGCAGTTTCATCAGCGTCGGCTTGCGGCGCCCTTCCAGCAAATCCGCTACCCCGTCGTAGTTTGGGTCGGTATCACTGCGCAGATCTTTCTCATACTCGAAATCGCCACCCGAGTCCGGTGCTTGCAGCAGAAGCGTTGTGGTGAATTCCGATCTGTCAAAGTGCCAGTTCAGAGCCTGCCCCTGAGAATAGGCCATGACATTCACCCGGGCCAGCGGGTCCTGCATGACGAACAGTTCTGGCTTCTCCATCACCGCCGCCAGAAATTGCGCAAAAAGAGGCCATTCATACAGCCGGATCACAAGCGCCTGTCCCATCCGATCCGCACATATTGTCCGGTTCGAGGTTTCGAACTCGATCAGGGCGGGATGGTCGTTGCTAAGGCCGTCGATGGCTTTCTTGAAGTAAATGTTGTGCCGACGCGCATGGACAAAAGAGTTTTCATCAAAAACCGGTTTGAGCTCGGCCACGGCAGATTGGATCGCGTTGTCCCGAATAAATCCGGGCAAATTGAACAGGCCATTCGCGGACAGTTCCAACCTGCAGCGTTCAATCAGCTCTTGCCACGCCGCGCTGCCTTGCTGGTCCAGCGGGTATAAGTCCAAGTTGATCACTTCACGCATCATCGATCCTCCCAGTCTTTATTCCTGAGTAGGCCTTGTACAGTGGCCTTATCAATAGGTATTCTTTTTAGGGTACATTAGATTTTCTAAAGGACAGTCATGAAACGCACGGCTCCACTCAATGCGCTGCGCGCGTTCGAAGCCGCTGCCCGAACAGGGTCATTCACCAAAGCTGCGCGCGAACTGAACGTAAGCGCAGCGGCCGTCAGTCAGCAGGTCAAATTACTTGAAGAATTTTGGGACGAGACCTTGTTCATCCGACAAGGCAACCGGATTTCCCTGACGGATTCCGGACAGATGGCCTATCCTGAACTTGCCGGTGCGATGACGCGCCTGACGGACCTGTCCGACAGGATGCAGCGGACAAACACCCGTCGAAAACGGCTGGTGCTGAGCGCCCCGCCATCGGTCGCTGAGACATGGCTGGCGCGGAAGCTTTCCAAACTCGGGTTAGACAGCCTTGAAACACCTCTGGGCGTTCGGATCGAGGAAGATCCCGTGGACTTTCAAGCCGATCGCATTGATATGCGCGTTTTCTATGGTCACGATCTGTATGGTGACTATCAGGTCGTATCCCTGTTTTCAGATGTTCTGGTTGCCGTGGCTTCGCCGAAGTTGGCCGCACAATACAATCACGGACTGATCCACGTTCCGGATCGATGCTTCATCCACACCGACTGGGGTCCGGGTTTCGCCTCTTCCCCGGATTGGAACACAGTATTGGATGGACGCCGGATCATTGATCGGTCAGCCGGGCAACTTGTGGGGCACAGCAGCACCGCGTTGAGTTTTGCGCGCAATGGTCTGGGTGTGGCCCTCGTTCCGCAGGAAATGGCCACGACAGATCTGAAAACCGGCCACATCATCAAGATGAACCTGTCACCGATCACGCTGCCGCAGGACTATCTGATTGCTTATCCAAAAAGACTAAAGTCACACCCGGACGTGCAGAAAATTGTTAAAACGCTGCAAAATGACTAACCCGGCGCAGGGGCGACGTGGGGTCATCATCGTGATTTGTTGACGATGCCTTATCGCCAACATACGAACTGATTAACATGCAAAAATCGCAGTACCCAACCCTACTCAACGATCGCACAGCGCGCGGTTTCTGGCCACGTTCGGATCGCGAACATGCTGCAGGTCAGCACTTGCTGAACTATGGCGCTAAAGATGCGGCGGCCACCGCCTGAACCGAAACCCTCTATCAAGGCGGCACGAGTCCCGCAGAAGCCTTAAGGACAAACCCCATGAGCGCCAATATCATCATCAGCACCCAGGATCGCGTTACAACCGCAACCATTTCCCGGGAAGAAAAGAAAAACGCGATCACCTTCGCCATGTACACGGCGATGGCCGAAACCATCGAAGAATACGGACAAACCGACGGAGCGCGTGCGTTGGTCATCACCGGGTCCGGCGATATGTTCACGGCTGGCAATGATCTGCAGGATTTCATGGCTGGCGGAATTCCGGCAAGCGCTGACGAAAACCCAATCGTGCGGTTCCTGAATGCGATCCGCGATTGCCCCAAGCCTCTGATTGCAGCAGTCAACGGCCCGGCGATCGGAGTTGGCCTGACCATGCTATTGCACTGCGATCTGGTCTATTCCGCGCAGAGCGCCACGTTCAGTGCTCCGTTTGTCCAGCTGGGTCTGGTGCCCGAGGCCGGGTCGTCGATGCTGCTGCCCGCTTCGGTCGGTATGGCCGTCGCCAATGACGTCCTGCTTGCCGGTCGTATCCTGACCGCAGCCGAGGCATTGGATCATGGGTTGGTAGCCCGGGTCTTTTCTGACGGCGACCTGTCAACCAAAGTGCAAGAAATCGCACGGCAAGTCGCGGCCTCCTCTCCTGTCGCTCTCAGGCAATCCAAGGCGCTGATCCGTAGTCGGCGCGATGAAGTGGCCGGCCATATGGCCGCTGAAATCAGGATCTTTGCACAGCAGTTGCAATCGCCTGATTTCGCCGAAAGCGTTGCAGCCAAGCTGCAGAAAAGACAGCCAAATTACGGTTGAGCGCTATCGCTGCAGGTCAGCAAGATCTCTTACCCCATCCAAAGGCGATCCACCCTTCAGCGTCAAATTGGCTAGTGGGGCGGCATCAAGCTTAGGCCTTGTCCGGCCGGTTCAATGTATGTCGCTTTACCGGACATGTCGGCCTGTGTCGCCTTGCCAGATCGAACCTTGACCCGCGCTGTGTTGAACGATGATCGTTCAGCTGGCCAAAAATTTGAAGCGCCAGAGCCGAATGCGGCTCCGGCGCCTTGGTTTACGCGTCTTCGCCAGTTACAGGCAGATACAGGTCGCCCCCGTCGCGGAACTTGGCGGCCATGGCTTCCATTCCTTCCTTTTGCGCCTCGGACCGAATGTCGTGGCTGATCCGCATCGAGCAGAATTTCGGCCCGCACATCGAACAGAAATGCGCCACTTTATGCGCCTGTTTCGGCAGGGTCTGATCGTGGAATTCGCGCGCAGTGTCGGGGTCGAGCGACAGATTGAACTGATCCTCCCAGCGGAACTCGAACCGAGCACGCGACAGGGCATCGTCACGGCGTTGGGCACCCGGAAGGCCCTTTGCCAGATCTGCGGCGTGTGCGGCGATCTTATAGGTGATGACGCCGGTCTTCACGTCGTCCCGATCCGGTAGACCCAGATGTTCTTTTGGCGTGACGTAACAGAGCATCGCGCAGCCAAACCAACCAATCATTGCCGCGCCGATGCCACTGGTGATGTGGTCATAGCCTGGCGCGATATCGGTGGTCAGAGGGCCAAGCGTATAGAACGGCGCCTCGTGGCAGCACTCCAGCTGCTTGTCCATGTTCTCCTTGATCTTGTGCATGGCCACGTGGCCAGGGCCTTCGATCATCACCTGACAATCCTTCGCCCAAGCGATCTTGGTCAGCTCTCCCAGCGTCTCTAACTCGGCAAACTGCGCCTCGTCATTGGCATCAGCGATGGAACCGGGACGCAGCCCGTCACCGAGGCTGAACGACACGTCATAGGCGCGGCAGATGTCGCAGATTTCGTCGAAATGCTCGTACAGGAAGCTTTCCTTATGGTGATGCAAGCACCATTTGGCCATGATTGAGCCGCCGCGCGACACGATGCCAGTCACCCGGTTAACAGTCATCGGAACCATGTGCAGGCGCACACCCGCATGGATGGTGAAGTAGTCCACGCCCTGTTCGGCCTGTTCGATCAGCGTGTCGCGGAACACCTCCCACGTCAGATCCTCGGCAAGGCCGTTCACCTTCTCCAGCGCCTGATAGAGCGGCACCGTGCCGATCGGAACCGGGCTGTTGCGGATAATCCATTCACGGGTGTTGTGGATGTTGCGACCGGTGGACAGGTCCATGACCGTGTCAGCACCCCAGCGGATCGACCAGACCATCTTGTCCACTTCCTCTTCCATCGAGGAGGTCACTGCCGACGTGCCCATATTGGCGTTGATCTTGACCAGGAAATTGCGCCCGATGATCATCGGTTCGCTTTCGGGATGATTGATATTCGCCGGAATGATGGCGCGGCCTGCCGCAACTTCGTCGCGTACAAATTCGGGCGTCACATAGTCGGGGATGTTGGCGCCCCAATCATTGCCTTCGCGCCGCTCGGACGCGGCCTCGCGCAGTTGATTTTCGCGGATGGCAATAAACTCCATCTCGGGCGTGACGATGCCTGCGCGAGCATAGGCCAGTTGCGTCACAGCCTTGCCATCTTTGGCGCGCAACGGGGGGCGTTTGACGGGAAATTCCGGAGTCAGCCGGTCGCCTTCGACAAAGCCGTTATCCTCGGGCTTGATCTCGCGCCCATCATATTCTTCGACATCGCCACGCGCTTCGATCCACTTGCGGCGCAGAGGAGCCAGGCCTTGTCGAATATCGGTGATCACGTTCGGATCGGTGTAAGGGCCCGAGCTGTCATAGACCGGCAACGGCGGCTCGCCTGCCGTCGGGTGGACCGAAATCTCGCGCATCGGCACGCGGACATCCGTATGCAGCGTGCCTTTCACATAAATCTTACGCGAAGCCGGCAATTCACCTGTGGTGATCTTGGGATTGGGGACATTCATGTTGGTGCTCCTCAAGCGGTTCAACTCAAAAAGACACCAGAAGAGTTTTGGCTTGGGGAAACGAGAGGGCGTACGGCCCCCTGTTCGGAGTGCGCCCGCCCGGATCCTTGGCCTGCGCGCCCTAGCTTCCTACGCCAGTATCAACTGGGTCAGGTTCAAAGGGTCGCGTCGCCGGGCAATGCCCCGTCAGCCTCTCAGTCCCCTCGGTGGGACTCCCCTGCGTGAGGTCCGTCTAGCCTGAGAGGTATCGGCGAAGCAAGTTCCAATTTTGCCGCGTCATTCGCCCGGATGTACGTTCTGCAGGATTGCCAAGCGCGTTCCATTAGACGGAGTGCTGGACCAAAAACTGGCAATGGGTGGGCGTGGATTTCCACAGTGCCAGGCTAATAGGCTCCGCTCGCCGGTTCCGCGCGCAAACTATCGGACATGCGTTACGCATCCGTAAGCCACATATAGCGATAGCGATATCAATTTAATTTCATAAGTGGGGTGGTCAATTCTGGTTGACGGTGAAATGCAGTGCGCATCATCAAATTATGATTCGCTTTGGCAGACTTTCCGCATGTCTCGCAGGGCGTTTTTTGTGGCTGTGCAGATGGGAAACCATCCGGCGGCCGATCGAAGTCAGAGGAAACTCATGGGCCTGACCTGCTATGATGTAATGGTACCGCCTGAGGTACAGAAAACAATTCTGCCCGATGAAAGCATCGCGACGGCTTTCAACATCATCAGGGGCAGCCGGGCGCGTTTTCTGCCGGTAGTGGATGAGGACGGGACCTATGTTGGCGTTTTCACCGCCCCGACGCTTCTCAAGCTGATCCTGCCCAAAGCGGCAACCATTGGTCTGAACGACGATGCATCCCGCGTCCCGATCGAGTCCCTAAGCTTCATGAATCTGACACGGGAAGATTTCGAACAACAGCTGGTGCGGCTGAAGACCGAAAAGGTCCGGGACAACATGTCAAGACCATCCAACATCCCTGTTGCTGCACCTGACACACCGGTGATGGAAGGCATCTTCCTGATCTACAAATACAAACGGCACGTGATCCTTGTTGAGCCCGAGACCAACCGTTTCGTCGGCACCGTAAGCGCCAACTCGCTTCTGGATCGCGCACTCAGCTAACCCTATACGAACCGGACTAAAACCTTGGCAACGCATTCGACGTCACACGGAGAGAGCGCTCTCTCTGTTCCACAACTATTGGGAATCGATCCCCTTTGGATCGCGACCGGAATCCTGATTTTGGTTTACGCGGTACTGATCACAGAAAAGGTCAACCGCGCCATTCTGGCCATGCTGGGCGCATCGTTGATGGTCTTGTTTGGCATTATCAATCAGGAACAGGCCGTGGCCGGTGTGGACGCCAACACGCTGGCTTTGTTGATCGGCATGATGGTCATCGTCGGCATCACCAGCAAATGCGGGCTGTTCCAATACGTGGCGATCAAGGCCGCAAAAGCGGTGAACGCCAATCCAACCGGCATCCTGATCATGCTCACGCTGATTACGGCCGTTTTCTCGGCGCTGCTGGACAACGTTACCACCGTTTTGCTGATCGCACCAATCACTTTGCTGATCACCGAAGCGTTGGAAACGCGGGTTTTTCCATTCTTCATCGCCGAAATCCTGGCCTCGAACGTCGGCGGCACTGCCACGCTGATCGGTGACCCGCCCAACATCATCATCGGCTCGGCCGCAGGGCTGAGCTTTAACCAATTTGTTGTGAACCTGGCTCCTATCTCGGCCATATGTCTGGTTGTCCTGACCGGCATCATCTACCTGATGAACCGCAAGGAACTGGCCAGCATCCCGAAATCGGCAAGTGACCGGATCATGGGCTTCAATGAATCCGAAGCCGTCACCGATGTGGTCCTGATGATCAAGTCCCTGAGCGTGCTGGCATTAGTGTTGCTGGGCTTCACGCTGGGGCACAGCTATGGCATTCAACCGGGCACGTCGGCCTTGGCGGGCGCAGGTTTGCTGATGCTGCTGGCCTATGGTCATCAAAGCGGCGAGGAACAATCCGAGTCCGTGCACCACATTTTTGGCGAAGTCGAATGGGTCACGATATTCTTCTTCGGCGGGCTGTTCGTCATCGTTGCCGGTGTCGAACACGTTGGGTTGCTGGCTTTCTTTGGCGAGAAAGTGCTGGAGCTGACGCAGGGCGACATGATGTGGACCGCGTTCTTCATTTTCTGGGCCTCTGGCATCCTGTCCGCCATTCTGGACAACATACCATTCGTGGCCACGATGATCCCGTTGATCGAGTCTACGGCGGATACATTTGGCGGCAAAGAGGCAATTGAACCCCTGTGGTGGTCGCTGGCGCTTGGGGCCTGTCTGGGCGGCAACGGCACATTGCTTGGGGCCAGCGCCAACCTGACGGTTGCCGCATTTGCGGAAAAGGCCAAACAGCCCATCGGCTTTATCGCCTTTGCCAAAATCGCGTTCCCGATCATGATCCTGACGTTGATGATCGCGAACGTGTACATTTGGCTGCGATACTTCTGATTTCGGAGCCCTTTGAGCTAAGCACGCTGAAAGCATCGCTGGTTCAAAGGGCTTCAAGTTCCAAGAAGCGGCGAGGCGTCCAAATCGCCTCGACTTGCGGAATTACAAACTTCGCCCCCTTCGCGACGCAATTTTATTAGGTTGTCTTTTCGTTCAATCCCCCCTAGTGACGGCCTCACCTCGGGGTGCGCGGCTACCGCGCTGAGATGCCTTTGGCGAACCCGTAGAACCTGAACCGGCTAGAACCGGCGGAGGGAAAGGTAAAGGTTTCATCCATCCTTGCCCTCTCGCCGCAATGGAGGATGATATGAAACATCTGCTGATTGCTGCGGGACTACTGAGTGCAACTTCGGCCATCGCCGCCGACAAGCCTCAGCTGACCGTATACACCTATGACAGCTTTGTATCCGATTGGGGGCCCGGCCCGCAGGTAAAAGAAGCTTTTGAAGCGACCTGCGAATGCGAACTGAACCTTGTGGGTGTCGAAGATGGTGCCGCGCTGTTGTCGCGTGTCCGGCTTGAGGGTGAAAACTCTGACGCCGACGTGGTGCTGGGTCTGGACACAAACCTGATTGCCGCAGCCCGGGAAACCGGTCTGTTTGCACCCAGTTCCGTCTCTGCGGACTTCGCACTTCCGATCGAATGGACCGACGAAACGTTCACCCCGTTTGACTGGGGCTATTTCGCGTTTGTCTACAAAGCAGACGCGTCGGCACCTGCCAACTTCAAGGAACTGGCAGACAGCGACACCAAGATCATCATTCAGGATCCCCGCTCGTCCACCCCCGGTCTGGGCCTGCTGATGTGGGTCAAAGCGGCCTATGGCGACCAAGCGCCCGAGATTTGGGCGGGTCTTGCCGATAACATCGTGACCGTCACCAAAGGCTGGTCCGAGGCATATGGTCTGTTCCTTGAGGGTGAGTCGGACATGGTACTTAGCTACACAACCTCGCCAGCTTACCACCTGATCGCCGAAGAAGACGCAAGCAAAGCAGCAGCAGCCTTTGATGAAGGCAACTATCTGCAAGTCGAAGTGGCGGCAAAGCTGGCCGGAACCGATCAGCCCGAACTGGCGGATCAGTTCCTGGAGTTCGTGGTGTCGGATGCGTTTCAGCAGATCATCCCGACGACCAACTGGATGTATCCGGCCGTGACCCCGGCAACAGGTCTGCCCGAGGGTTTCGAGACCCTGACCGTGCCGGCGAAATCGCTGCTGTTCTCACCCGATGAAGCCGCCGCCGTGCGGGACCAGGCTCTTGCGGAATGGCAGAACGCGCTCAGCCAGTAAGCCCATGGCCGGGTATCGGCGCGGCGGGTCTGGTCGCAACGCTGATACTGGGTACACTTGCGGCTGTCGCATTGCGCGCCGAAACCAGCGGCGGGTTCAGCCCCGCCGACTGGGCAGCATTGAAGTTCACGCTGATCCAGGCCACGCTATCCGCGCTATTCAGTGTCCTGCTGGCCGTTCCGGTGGCCCGCGCCCTTGCTCGTCGACGGTTCCGGGGCCGGCGCGCGTTGATCGCGCTTCTGGGCGCGCCGTTTATTCTTCCAGTCATCGTAGCCATCCTTGGGTTGTTGCAGGTCTTCGGGCGGTCTGGGTGGATTTCTGACCTTCTGGGTCTTTTTGGCCTGCCACCCATCCGCATTTACGGGTTGCACGGTGTTGTATTGGCCCACGTGTTTTTTAACCTGCCCCTGGCCACGCGCCTTGTTCTGCAGGCCTGGCAGGAAATTCCCGCTGAAAGATTTCGATTGGCTGCTCAACTGGGCTGCAACGGTGCGGCAATGTTCCGACTGATCGAACTGCCCATGCTCCTGCGTATTCTACCGGGCGTTCTGGCGGTGATCTTCGCCATTTGCCTGACCAGTTTTGCCGTTGCCCTCACTCTTGGTGGAGGTCCGCGAGCAACAACGATCGAACTGGCGATCTATCAGGCCTTTACCTACGATTTTGATCTCGGTCGCGCGGCGCTGCTTTCCGCGTTGCAATTGGCCCTGACTGCCGCCGCCGCATTCGCCGCGTTGAAGTTTTCGCGTGGAGATGGATTTGGAACGGGCCTGGATCGCGAAATACGCCGCTGGGACGGAGGAAAACCCACACTTGACGCATTTTGCATCCTCGCAGCGGCCACGTTTTTGCTTCTCCCACTCGCGTCAGTGGTAATCTCCGGTTTCGCAGGGTTGTTGGAAATGCCCGCGATGGTGTTTCGTGCAGCATTGACGTCAATCATTGTTGCGGCGGCCAGCACCGCCATTCTTCTGTTGCTTGCACTCCCGATGGCCGCTGCCGTGGCGACAGGACGGTACGGAATAGTGGAGCTTAGCGGCATTCTGGGGTTGGCGGCATCACCCTTGGTGATTGGAACTGGCTTGTTCATCCTGATCCGCCCGCTGGCGAACCCAGCGACACTCGCGCTGCCCGTGACAGCATTGGTGAATGCGGCAATGGCCCTGCCCTTTGCCCTGCGCATTCTTGTACCCGCAGCGCGTGACGCCGTTGCTCGGCATGGCAGGCTTGCGATCTCATTGGACATGGGCAAAGGGACATTTTTTGCGCGCATCCTGCTGCCCCGGATGCGTCCGCAAATCTGCTTTGCCGCCGGGCTTGGGGCCGCGTTGTCCATGGGTGATCTGGGCGTGATCGCGCTGTTTGCCGATCCGCAGATCGCAACCCTGCCCTTGCAGATTTACCGGCTGATGGGGGCTTATCAGATGCAGGCTGCCGCGGGGGGCGCGCTGCTGTTACTGCTGCTGTCGATGGGTGCATTCTGGCTTTTGGACCGAGGAGGGCGCTGGCATGCTGAAGCTTGACGGCTGCGTGATTGAAAATGGCAATTTCACCCTGCGCGCTGACATTCAGATCGGGGCTGGAACCAGCGCTGCCATTATCGGGCCATCCGGGGCGGGAAAATCCACACTTCTTGAAACCATCGCGGGGTTTCGAGACCTCAAGCAGGGCCAGATATTCTGGAAACACGAGTGTATCTCCAATCTGCACCCCGGTAAGCGCCCTTTGGCGATGCTGTTTCAGGACGGAAACCTGTTTCCGCATTTGACAGCCGAACAGAACATTGCCTTGGGCCTGCGCCCGAACGGTCGTCTTTCGAAAGATGAGGAAACACAGGTGCAGTCGGCACTCGACCGGGTCGCCCTGTCCGGGCTTGGCGGGCGGCGGCCTTCTGAACTGTCAGGCGGCCAGCAAAGCCGAGTCGCGTTGGCCCGAGTCCTTGTGCAGCGACGCGAGATTTTGCTATTAGACGAACCCTTCGCGGCGTTGGGGCCGGCCCTCAAGGCCGAGATGCTTGATCTCGTGGCCGATCTGGTAGCCGAGACCGACACCACCTTACTGATGGTCAGCCATGATCCGCAGGACGCGCGCCGCATCGCGCAACAAACGGTTCTTGTGGCGGATGAGATGGCGCATCCACCCGTCGTGACCGAGAAGCTTTTTGAAAATCCTCCGCCGAGCTTGCGAGCATATCTCGGTTAACAGCGACCTCGCCTGAATTATCCGTGTCGCATTGCAGGTCCGCAGGTTTTGGCCCCGCATTGAGTAAAGCGCGCGTTTTGCATCAACCTCTCACGCGAAAACGCTAGGTTAGGACTCCAACTGCGTTGAAACGAGCCGTCAAGCAAAATATCGTTCAAAAATGGTCACGGAAGACAAACATCTGGAACGCAGCGGCTTGGTCCAGGCCGGTAAGCGGGCAGACAGCCCTCGATCCAGAATCAAAATCAAAATCTCTGCACTGCTGGCGCTGGCCATCGGTGGACTGGTGGCGCTTTCGGCCGGAGCGGTGCTGTTAGTATCAACATACGCCAATGTTCAAAACACCACCGAGTTGCTGAACACTTCTGCTTCGATGATCGTCGAGTCGATTGAGGACAACATCTTCAGCCTGACAACGCCGATCGAGGAACTTGCGAAATCCCTGCAGAAAGACGCAAGCTCAGGTGACGTTGACCTGTCCGATACCGAATTTCTGGAGGCTTACTTCAAAGGTGTTGCAGCGTCGGCGCCTTATTTGACCGACCTTGCCGTTGTTTACCCGGACGGCCGTCTTTTCGTCACAACTCACATAGCTGGACCTGACGGGCCAACCTTTGTCTCTGAAAACGAACCCCCTGCTGCCGGGACGCTTCGGTTTCTGAAGGACGTTAAGGGTTATGACGGCCTGTTCTGGAACGAACCCTTTTTCGATCAGGGCAGAACGCACATCTCGGCGACAGTACCGGCCTATAAAAACGACGTTTTTCTAGGGGCTGTGCTTGTCTCCTCTACGGTGCACCATTTCTCGGACATTATCGGTGAGTTGGGCGGCAAATACGGTGCGACCGGGTTCATATTGTACGGAAGGAACCGCGTTTTGGCGCACCCAAAACTGCTGAACCTTTCGGCAACTGAGTTGACCTCGGACGCGCCCCTGCATTCGATCGCAGTACTGGACGATGCGGTCATCTCGCAGATGCTGAGACAAGCGCCTGAATTCCAGGGCACTGACCGCTCATTTGATGGGTATGTGGTCGAGGTTGCAGACAGTGAACAACTGGTTCTGACAAGCACCGTCTATGGGTTTGGTGCAGAGCCTTGGATCATCGGCCAGTATTCCCCGCTTAGCGATTGGAGCAATCAATGGTCGCGCCTGAGCGACGCGGCGTTGGTCAGTGGCGGGTTGCTTATCGCTTCCGTACTTGCGGCCCTGTTGTTGGCCAGAAGATTGGCAGCGCCTATCCACCGGTCGACCGAAGAGGCAACGAAGATCAGTGAACTGAACTTGGATCAGATCGACTATCTGCCCCCTTCTCGTGTCGCGGAACTGAACTTGCAGGCTGCGGCTTTCAACAAGATGCTCGACGGGCTGCGCTGGTTCGAAACATACCTGCCCCGAACTCTGGTCCGGCAATTGCTGAAGACCGGAGACCCCGATGTTGTCGAACCACGCGAAGTTGAACTGACCGTCATGTTTGCCGACATCGTGGGTTTCACGGCGACCTCGGAATCCATGACACCGCAAGCTACGGCCGAGATGCTGAACCGGCACTTCGAGATCCTGAACCGCTGTATTCAGGCCGAGGGCGGCACCCTCGACAAGTATATCGGCGATGCTGCGATGGCGTTCTGGGGGGCACCTCGGGAACAGAAGGATCATGCCGAACGTGCCTGTCGTGCGGCCGTGGCCATCAAGCAGTCTCTGGCAGAGGCCGGGGTCAGCTATGGCGTCAAGATCGCCGTTCATACCGGGCCGCTTATTGTCGGAAACATCGGTGCTCTGGAGAGGATGAACTACACCGTCATCGGCGATACCGTGAATACCTGCGCCCGGATCGAAACTCTGGCCGGCGATCTGTCGACCGACGAGCAGACCAAGATTCTGATCAGTGATGCGACCGCAAAGCTGATCGGCGCGTCTTTCCATCTGGTTCATGTAGGCGAATTCCCTGTCAGAGGACGACAGGGTAAGGTGAACGTCTACCGACTTGATGACGCGCCCAACAACGGCGAGACGAAGGATCAACGTGGGCCTGAAGGTTGATCCGCAAAAAAATGCGGCTTGAAAGAAGGCACTCCTTCACATCATTCCGCTCGCCGCAATTGTTTCGGGGTCTTCCCGTACTCTGCCTTGAAAGTCTGTGCGAGTGTAGAGGTGGATGAGAATCCGCATGCAATTGCAATATCAATGACCGGCATCTGCGTGTTCGAGACCAGAGTATATGCCTTTTTCAACCGAAGCTTCCTGTAAAACTTGCCGGGTGATGTACCCAAATGCACCATGAACTGCCGTTCGAGCTGTCGGGTCGAAATGCCCACGCGTCGGGCTAGGCTGGCCGTTGGCAACGGGTGTTCGGTGTTCTCCTCCATGACGCGGATCGTGTTTTGAAGCCGCTTTTCAAGGAAGTTTGGATTGGCGCTCAGGCCTTTGGGCTGCTCCTGAGAATGGCCGCGAACGTTGTTCAGCATCAGTTGGCATGCCAACTCCGCACAATCCTGAGGCTCAAGCACCTCTGCAAGAATGCCGATAGTTGCCTCGGCTGCATGTCCATGACCGGCACAGGTCAGGACAGTTCCGTTTCGGGCGACAAGGTTTTCTGAAAGAGTCGGAAAATCCCCGATTTCCCGCAACAACCCGACATCCCGCCAATGCGTTGTAACAGGTCCCCCCTGCGGCGCTGTTGCCTTGATGTACTCTCTGGCCGCGTCCGAAAACAAAGCAACTGGTCGCTTGTGTTTCTGCATCGCCCGAACACGCCGCAACCAGGAATTGACGTCACCCATCTGGCCTCCGACAACGCACATACAGTCGCTGAGGTATTGGTCCGCGATTGCGGGTTTTGCCCGCACAATCAAGTCAGAGCAGCTGGACACCAGTCCGGGCGTGTCAGAGGTAATCTGCCATTGAAAGAGGTCGCGGTTGAGAACGTCATTTGCCGTTTGCAAAACGGCTATGATCGATGAGAGCTCAAGGTACGCAAACTCCGCCTGAACAAAAATCTCAAAGGTTATGTGTCGTTCGGTCTTCAATTTCGATGCAGGTTCTAACATTCGACTGTATCTTACTGTATTTGCCTGCGCGATGCCCCCAAAGTCAGGATGCGGTCGCCCTCATCGGTGGTTGAGGTCCCTGAACATCATTCGGCGAGCAGCTACTTTGAACCCATCATCAGATTGAAAGCAAGAAGCAAACGGGATGCTGTCCAACTCGACCGCTCTAACGTTTCTCACTTCAACCTGGCGCTTTTCAACGACGAAGCGCGGAGCCAGAACGACCCCGCGCCTTGGAACTTGTGATCTGTGGCGGCTCAGGCCGCAGCAATTTGACCGGCTTTTTCAACCAGTACTTCTGCCTGACGGATCGAGGCATAGTCGATCAGACGGCCATCCAGTGATACAGCGCCTTTACCCGATGCTTCGGCCTCGGCCATGGCAACCAGAATACGCTGTGCCTTGTTCACTTCCGCATCGGACGGGGACATGACTTCGTTGGCCAATGCGATCTGGCTGGGGTGAATGGCCCATTTGCCTTCGCAGCCCAACACCGCTGCGCGTTTGGCTGCGGCGCGGTATCCGTCCGGATCCTGGAAATCGCCGAAAGGTCCATCGATCGGGCGCAGTCCGTTGGCCCGCGCCGCGACCACCATGCGGGCCAGCGCGTAATGCCACATATCGCCCCAATGAGTCAGGCGACCGCCGTCGGCATCTGCGTCCGTCAGAACGGAATAGTCGGGGTTCACACCGCCAATGATCGTGGTCCGTGCACGGGTCGATGCCGCATAGTCGGCCACGCCGAAATGCAGGCTTTCGTTGCGCTTCGACGCGGCTGCGATCTCGCTGACATTCTGCATTCCCAGGGCGGTTTCGATGATGTGCTCAAACCCGATCCGCTTTTTGTAGCCCTTGGCGTCCTCGATCTGAGTCACCAGCATATCGACAGCATAAACGTCGGCGGCGGTGCCAACTTTGGGGATCATGATCAGATCCAACCGTTCACCGGCCTTTTCGACGACGTCTACAACATCGCGGTACATATAGTGCGTATCAAGCCCGTTGATCCGCACAGACATCGTCTTGGCACCCCAGTCGATATCGTTCAGCGCCTCAATGATGTTCTTGCGGGCTTGCTCTTTTTCGTCCGGCGCGACGGCATCCTCAAGATCAAGGAAAATGACATCCACGTCCGACTTGGCCGCCTTTTCGAACATACCCGGTTGACTGCCGGGGACGGCCAGTTCGCTGCGGTTCAGTCGGCCGGGGGCCTGTTCAATGGAGTGAAAGCTCATGATTTGGTGTCCTTCGTCTTACAGGTTCGGGTAGATTGGGAAACGGGCGCAGAGTTCGGCGACTTCGGCTTTGACCTTTGCTTCGACCGCGCCGTTGCCGTCTTCGC